>JBJEZZ010000036.1:0-51683 GCA_051887655.1 Candidatus Methanomethylophilaceae archaeon
CATGGTCATACTTCTCCAGAGGATCTTCATCATCGCCGCCAGCGGGACCGTGGGCGTATCGCTTTTCAATGTTCCGTTCAAGTATGTGAACCTGTGCATGTGTCCGTGCGAAGCGATAGGTATGGCCATGGTACCCGTAACGGCGGCCGCATACGGCCAGAACGATCTTATGAAAATGAAGGAAGGGATGAGATATGCCTTGGGATTCGCCCTGGGGATATCCTTTGTGATGGTGATGATCATGACCGTCATGTCCGAGCCGATGGTGATGGTATTCACCGGCGAGGAATCCATGCATGCATACAAGGCCGAATTCCTCTGGAACCTCAGGATGTATGCCCTCATCCTGCCCTTCTTCACGATACAGGTCCTCTGCTCCTCGATACTTCAGGCGATCAAAAGATCCATGAAACCCCTGCAACTCACCACCGTTCTCGGTGTGGTGAAACTCATGATGTTTTGGATTGCTAGCTATTACGATTATCGTGCCATAACGATGGCGCTCATCCTGAACTACGTTTACTCCGCACTGTTCATGGCCATTCTTGCGAGAAGAGCGCTCCGCAAGCTGGAACACAGAGTGACGGATATGTCCTTGACGGGAGTTTGAATATATGGAAGAAACTGACACATCCACCGTTCCTGGTACCGAATCCGACATGTTCTGTTCGAGGATATCCGAGTGGTATGGGGGATTCAAAAGGATCCATCTGTTGCGTACCGCCATAGATCTGGGCATGTTTGATCCGGGATCATATCCCGACTCATCTGAAGGGCTCATCGAAAGACTGTCACTGGATCCGTTGGAGGGAGAGATATTCCTAGAATGTCTGCAGGACATGGGCCTTCTGGAGAGAACCGAACAGGGATTGGACCTGAGCAGGATCGGCAGAGAGTTCCTTACCGAAGATTCCCTGACGAATCAACTCTTCTTCATCGGGACCACGCTCAGAAACATCGACAGATGGCCGTCCTATTCGGAAATACTGCACAACGGACCCACGCGCATAGATATCGGGAATGGTGGGAAGGTCCCGGAATCCCTGTTCCTTTACGGCATAGGCGGACTTGCGACGTATGCCGCCGAACGTGCGGCATCAATGATGGAACTCCCCGAGAGACCGTCCGTGCTCGGTATAGGCCCTGCCTCTTCCATTTTCGTCGCGGCATTATCCGAACTGAAGAATGCCGGGATGTCGCACATCATGGTGGATGAGACCATGATCAGCACGGGAAAGGACGTGATGGTCAGGATCGGTGCAGCCACCGATTTCATAGCCGACAGTTACGGATCGGACTCCATCGACACCTATGACCTCATAATAACCGCGTATCATCCTGCGACCATGGATGTCCACATAGGGGGCCGTATCGCAGACAGACTCGGAGACGGCGGATACCTGTTCGTACGGAGGCATGCACCGAAGATCACACTGGATCCGTTCACGGATCTCGATGGGAACCTCGCTTTCCCTTCGTTCATAGACGTGCCGAAACGTCATCACCACGGTGACGAGAACGGTGTCGGATACATCTCCTCTCTGAAGAGCAAAGGCGTCGTCCTTTTGGACAGATACCTGTATGGTGCCGATTCCGAGATTTTCCTCTTCAAGAAAGACACAAAGGTGAGAACATGACCGGAAACTACGATGACAGCAACGGAAATCAAAGCAGCAACCCCCACGGGGATGAAGGATTTCGCGCCGTGAGAGAGATGAATGAAAACCACCTCCCCCAGATCGAGTGGGGTCTAAGAAATCTTCCGGATATCAGGCCGGATAGGATCCTCGACATCGGTTGCGGGGGAGGGGTGTTCACAAGACTCATACTGGAAAGATATCCTGGGGCCAAAGGGGATGCCATAGATATCTCTCCGGTATCCGTAGAATATGCTTGTGAATTCAACAAAGAGTTCATAGACGCTGGAAGATTGAAGATCGTGGAAGGCAATGTGATCTGTATGCCCTATCCGGACGGAGGGTTCGACCTCGTCGTATCGAATGCGAGCCACTTCTTCTGGCCGGACCTTCCCCAATCACTGAAAGAAGTGTCCCGCACGATATCTGCGGGAGGCATCCTCTGTCTCACCGCGGGGATGCATGTGGATGAGGATAGATACGAGAAGATGAAGGATTTCAAAAGACCCGGGTTCAACTTCTTCAAGGATTCCGATCTCCTTGAGATGATGGAGGATGCGGGACTGACATCCGAATGCTTCGTCG
This sequence comes from Candidatus Methanomethylophilaceae archaeon, assembly GCA_051887655.1. GTDB lineage: Archaea > Thermoplasmatota > Thermoplasmata > Methanomassiliicoccales > Methanomethylophilaceae > SIG5. Next base: position 2,223 of record JBJEZZ010000036.1, read on the forward strand.
ATCCAGAAAAAGAGTTCGGATGCTATATCGGCAGGAAGAGATCCGAATGAATCGTTCCGCGGACCCCATCCTCCGGGACCGGATCCCGGACCTCTCGAATTCCTATTAATACGACATGTCCGGATATGGGGATCGGGTGAGATCTGTGACAGGATACGAGAGACTCGGGAACGCCATCAAAGATTCCGTCCGCAGGGCGTGCGAAGGCAAGAGGGTCGGCATAGCGTTCTCCGGAGGATTGGACTCCGGATTGGTGGCCGCTCTCGCATCGAGATACGCGGAATCGGTCACATGTTACACATGCGGAACGTCCAACGCCTTCGATGTCGCCGCGGCGAAGGATGCCTCCGAGAGACTGGACCTGCCGTGGGTGCACGTCCGCATCACGAAGGGCATCATGGAATCCACGCTCCGCGAGATGATCTCCGGGACTGGTACCACCGACCCGTTCACACTGTCCTACGAGCTCCAGCTGTTCTGCGTATGCAGGGAGGCAGACGAGGACATCATACTCACCGGACAGGGATCCGACGAGTTCTTCGGAGGATGCGCCAAGTTCGTGGACACCACCGCGGAGGATTGTGACAGATTGGCGGCGGCGAGCGTGGAACGTCTGATGACCGTGTCGATACCGTGCGAGGAGAGCATCGGGGAACACTTCGGAAAATCGCTGCGCTACCCGTACCTGGAGAAGGAGGTCCTGGATGAGATCGGGGCCCTGGACAGGGATGACCTCAGGCCCAAGGACATGGACTCCAGGAAGATGGTCCTGAAGGAGATCGCCAGGGGATTCGGTCTCGACTTCCTCGCCGAAAGGAAGAAGAAATCGTCCCAATACGGATCCGGGACCATCGACCTGATACGTGCGCTCGCCAGGGAGAAGGGCATGATGTACAACGAGTACATCGCGCATCTATGCGATTCCGAACTGAGAGGGGAGCATGAGCTCCGCCGCGGATCCGTCATCAACGCGCGCATCGACCCCATAGTGAAGGTGACCGCGGAGAACATCCTGCAGCATCAGGGGATATCCCCGTCGGAGGCTGTGGAACGCCTCTACCGCAGGATCATCGACAAGGGCGGATTGGACATCTGATCAGAAGAAATCTGATAGTTTCGTCATCCTCGGTCCGGAAGGCTTCTGCACCGTGTCCTTCCTGCCGTTGCCGGGTCCGAAATCTCCGCCGAACAGCGTCGCCTGCTGCGAACCGACCATCAGGTCCTTCTCGCTCCATCCGAACACGTCGGTTATCCTGGAGGCGGTCTGCGCTATCCTCTCCGCGTAATACCTGTAATCGGGGATGCCCTTGAACGGTACGCCGCTTATGTACGGCTCGACGGTCTGCGGCGTCTTCTTCGAATCCGTGACGATCCACGACACCTTCATACCGGGGATGAACTCATAACCCATCTCCATGAGCTTCTTCGCAGCCTGCACGTTCGCCTGTCTGTCGGGATTCTCGTAGGCGTCCCAGGATTTGCATCCGCGGGAGATCACGAGGGACGCGACGGGCACGTTGCCCTTCAGCGTGTTCTGCACGGTCTCCCTGACCATCCTCAGTGCCGCGTCGTTATCCTCGTCCAGGATGTATTCGAAGAGCTTCGTCAGCATATGGCTCTGCAGATCGAAGGAATCGCTGCGGCGGGTCTCGTACCCCCTGATCAACAGCTCATCCTGTCTGACCGGCCATACCACGCGACCCACGTACCTCTTCTTCTTCCCGTGGCTGAACAGGGGTTCCAGGACCTTCTCGAACTCCAGCGTCCCGCCGTCCTTGGAGAACCTCTCCGCTATATGCTCCCCGAAATCCACGGTGCCGTCGAGATCGTGATTGGGCGACACCACGAATATGGAATCGGTATCGGAATAGATCACCTGATGACCCTCGCTCTCGAGGTCGGATATTATCGATTTGACGGTGTGCCTGGCGAACGACGTTATGGACGATCCGATCTGCTTGTCGGTGAATCTGTAGAACGAGGAGGCGAACACGCCGTAGAAGGTGTTCATCAGGACCTTGACCGCGGCCTGCAGACCGTCGAGATAATCGTGCTCCTCGGGGGTCGATGCGGCCTTCATCGCCTTCTTGATGGAATCCCTCTCGTCCATCAGCTGACCGAGCAGTCTGGGCAGCAGACCCTCGCGCCTCTCCTTGGACATGAAGCGTACGCCTTCGGGACTGACGATCTCGCCGTCGTCGCACATGGTGGTGAAGCAGATGTTCTTCGCGATGATCAGGGATGGGTACATCGATTTGAAGTCCAATACCGTCACCCAATGGTACAGACCGGGGTTCATGTCGTGCACGTAACCCCCTTCGATCTGTTCGGTACGTACGGCCTTCGAGTTGGGAGGTACACCGATGCCTTCCTTGTCCGCCAACCTTATCAGCAGGGAATCGACGAGGGTGGACGTACCGGACGTGAGGACGTCCTCCACCGGGAGCTTGGACACCGTTGCGAGATCCATGCCCTTCCTGACCGTCCCGACCGAAAGAAGGATCCTCAATGCCAGCTCCGCATCCTTGAAACAGTATTCGATGACCTTCTCCTTGTTGGCGGCCCATTCCTCGTCCATGTGGCGCGGGTCCACGTCGAGCTTCTCCTCGCCCAGCACCTGCATCGCGACCGCGTTCAGGGTCTCCTGTTTGGGCCTGAGCTCCCTCCTGGCGGCCCACCACGCGTCGACCACCAACCTGCCCTTGAGTCTCCAGAACTTGTCGGACACCATACGCGGTACGCCCCTGTCCCTGCCCCAGGTCAGTGCGGACGGGATCCTGTTCACCTTGGCGCGTTCCACGATCTTCCTGATGTCGTAGTTGTCGATGTTGTATCCCGTGATCACATCGGGATCCTCGCGGAGTATGGTCTCCGTGAATCCGCGTATGATCTCCTCCTCCGTACCGACGGCGGAATCGCAGTTGCGTATGCCTCCGTCGGGATCGCTCACGACCGTGCAGACGGTGTACAGCGTGTCGTATCTGACGCTGTTCTCTATGTCGAAGCTCAGTATCTTCAGACCGGGGTCGAATGAGTCTATGGTGACCGCGGAATCCATCTCCACGACCAGATCGGTGGCGTAATCCCCGGAATCGATGACCTTGCCTTCCACATGGATGCAGGAACCGAGGTCGTTGTCGTACATGAAACGGTCCTGGAACGGGATGTCCGTACCGAGGAGATGGAACCTGGACCTGAGCGGGCCGGTGTAATCGGTGAGCATCCACGGATGCCTTATCGAGACCTTGAGGGTATTCCTCGTGACGCCTTTGACCAGAAGGGGCATCTCCTCCACCGAGAACACCTCGGGATCCTTGGAGAACTGGTCCGCCATGTCCGGCAGCGGGTCCACTATGAAGAAATACGGATGGAAACCGTACGCGAGTATGACCACGGACTCCCTGTCGCGGGTCTTGCCGTAGAGCTCGATCACGGGCTCCTCGTCCTTGGAGGAGTAGGATGAGCTCAGCAGGCGTACATCCCATCCCGTCACCGCATTCACCTGTCCGCTATGATACGGATGACGTCCCCGTCCTGGAGGACATAATCCGAACCGACGGTACGTTTGGTCTTGGCGTTGACCGCACGGATGAACTTCTCCCCGAGCTCCGTGTGGACCTTGTAGGCGAGATCCCTAGCCGTGGATCCCCTGGGCACCAGGAAGGCGTCCGGGAGGACGCGTCCGAAGTGATCCGTGTACTTGTTCTCGTCCTCGACGGGATACACGGTGATGAGGTCGAGCAGCTTGAACGCGGCCTGCTCCAGACATTCCTGCACACCTGTGCCGCCGTTCCTCTCCATGTTGGCGGCCATGTACTCCAACGCGCGCTTCTGCCCTTCGTTGATCTTGGCGCCCTCCGCCACCTTGAACGTCCTGTCCCCGGGGACGTACTCCACGAGTCCGCCCTCCGCGGCCTTCTTGAGCGCGAGTTCGGTCTCGGCCATGGTGACGACCGCCATGTCGGCGACCTCGCGCACCCTCTCGATGTTGCCTTCGGGGGCTATGTCCGCCTTGTTCATCGCGGTGATCATGGGCTTGCCGACCTCCCTGATCTTCTGCGCCAGCGCGAGGATGATCTCGTCGTCCCACTTCGTGGGATCTTCCGGGGGATTGACCGCCCTGACCGCGATCTTCACCTGGGCTTCTGTCAGATTCAGGCCTGCGAGGCGCTCGTGCAGCACCGTCTCGGGTTTCGCCCCGGTGGTCTTAGCGGTCCTCGCGATCTTGCCGAAACCGTTGTTGATGATCTCCCTGATCCACAGTTCGATCTCGCGCCTGAGGAACCTCACATCCTCCACGGGGTCGTGCTCCCCGACCTTCCCGGGAACGCCTTCGATGTCCGTGGAACCGCTGACGTCGATGACGTTGATCAGCGCGTCGGCCTGTCTGAGGTCGTCCAGGAACTGATTCCCGAGACCCTTCCCCTGCCATGCATCCGGGACCAGCCCTGCCACGTCGAGGAGCTCCACCGGGATCATCCTCACACCGTTCACACAACCGGAATTGTGCGGGGTGCATTGGACCCCGAGCTCCTTACAGGGACACTTCGACCTGACGTATCCGACGCCCTTGTTGGCGGCGATGGTTGTGAACGGATAGTTAGCGATCTCCACGGGCGCCATGGTGGCGGCGCCGAAGAATGTGGACTTACCGACGTTTGGTTTCCCGACGATTCCGATCTGCATGCAATCACCTTCACATATGCGCGCACACGCTATAAAGATACGGACAGGGGATTCGGACACCGCCGCCATACGGGACGCGTACGGTGACGTGACGGCGGACCGTACGGGACAATGACGCTGACCCAGAGGTCAGATCCCTTTGCGTATCGTGTATACGGCGTCGGCAACCTTACCGATCTCCTCGGGGGAGAGGGTCTCCACACGGTCGTCCATGTGCGGGACCTCCGCGCCCTTCGGTATGAGGCCCGCGTTCCTGAGTGCGGTACCGATCTTCTTGCGCCTGTGGTTGAAGGTCACCTCGGTGACCTTGAAGAACGTCCTCTCGTCGAGGACCTTGAAGGGCGCCTCGCGCGGGACTATCTCCACCAGCGCCGAGTCCACCTTGGGCTTCGGTTTGAAACGGGACGCGGGAACGGGCTCCATCATGCGGCAGTCCGCCCTGTAGTACAGATTAACCGTGAGCCTGGAATAGTCCACGGTGCCGACCGGGGCGACCATCCTCTCCGCGAACTCCTTCTGCACCATGACGACGGCCTTCTTGAAATCGCATTCCAGGAGCTTAAAGATGACGGGCGTGGATATGCTGTACGGGAGGTTGCTGACGAACTTGTCGAACGGCGGGAAATCCACCTTCATCGCGTCGCCCCTGATGAGTGTCAGCCTGTCGCCGTACGTATCCCCGATGTAATCCTGCAGGGCCTCGTCCAGCTCTATGCATGTGACGTGGTCCGACAGCTCCACGAGCTTGGAAGTGAGGATCCCCAGACCGGGACCAACCTCCAGGACCCTGTCGTCCCTGGAAATGTCCGCATAACCGACGTGGCGCTGGGCCACGCGGTCATCGGTCAAGAAATTCTGACCTCTCGACTTGCGCGGGACCACTCCGGTCTCCGCGATCAGTCTGTTGGTCTCCCTTCCGTCCATCTCAGCTCATTTGAGGACGAAGAGGTAGCGTCTCCTCTCCTGATCCTTTATCTCGAGGATGATACGCTCGGAAACGAGCTTCTCCGCACCCTTGAGCTGCGGAACGCGTGCGTTGAGGTCGTCGAAGTCCTTGAACTCCTCCTTGGCACGCTCTGCGAGGATGGCCTCCGCACCCTTCTTGCCGAGTCCGGGGAGCTCCTCCAACATGTGCTTCTTGAGCGAGATGGGCTGGGCCGTGTTGAAGAACCTGATGAACCTCACCTGGTTGTTCCTGACGATCTGCTCCACGACGTGCTCCAATTCGCCTGCCGCGAAGTTGGTCATGTCGTCGACGGAGGACACGCGGCGCTTGACGTGGTCGATGTCGGCCCTCTTGGAACCGTCCTTCCCGATGTACACGCGGTCCCCGCTCATGAGCTGCGCTCCCGCTTTGGGTACGAGCTCGAAGAGCTTGAATTCGGTCTCTCCGACGGCGTAGCACACAGGCTCCCTCTTGGAGAAACTGCTGTCCGGTCTGCCCTGCGGCAGGTAATCTAGAACGTATGCATACTCTTCCATGATATCCCTCGGCTGACGAACCTCAAAGGTACTCCGCTACTATATCAATGATGTTTTTGATATCGCTGTCCTCGAGGTTGATCCTCTCCTTCGAGAAGATGGCGCGCACGTCGACAGGATACTTGGGGAGTATATCCGCTACCCTGTACGCGACGTACTCGGGCACGGCCTTGGATTGGAAGAACTCGAGCTGGGCGACCTTGGATGCGAGCTCCTCGGCCTGCTCAGTATCGAGTCTGGCGATTGTCTGAGCGTGCATCAGCGCCGAGTTCTGAACGGGGTTGAATTCGATACCGCACTCCCCCCTCTCCTCGCTCTCCTTGGCGAGGAGATCCCTCACTTCTGCCAGACTGATGTATTTCTCCTCAGACATTCGTTTCCCTCCGATTCAGATTTTGGTTTTCACGAGGTGCTCGGGACGAGCCACCACGATCTTGGTCTTGTTTCCGTCCTTAACACTGACCTCGAATGCAGCGCCCCTCTGTCCGATGACCACGCCGGTAAGGCCGTGGAACCTGGAGAAAGGCATTCCCTTGTGCACGCTGGGGTCGATGATGATGTTGACCTTCTCCCCGTCCTCGAAGCTCTGGAAGCCTCTGGTGATGGGCGAGAGTCCGCGTGCCCTGGGCTTCTTCTGCAGGAGTGTGCGGGTCTTGGTCCTTGTTCCTTTGGATGCTTTCATTTCATTCCCTCGTTGTTGATCGCTATGACGTCAAGTGTCTCCACACGGCACTGGACACCCAATGCCTGCGAGAAACTGGGTTCGCACCTGCCGTCGTCGCCTGAGACGAATTCCTTCACATAGGTCCCGGATTCCGTCTCGAGCGTGAGGTCGAAGGTGTCATCACCAGTCACTTCAGCCTCAACCCACAGGATCTCGCGGTCCCTTACCAGGTCGGCACGGCGGTGCTCGACCCTCTTCGGAGTCCTCTGATTGAGGTGCACGTTCTTGAACGATAAGGCCACCTCAACCACTCTTTCTTTATTAACTTTACCTTCCGCCCTTACACTCACGCGATATGTCTTTGAAGGGGTGGCGGTCTTCGTACGCTGGACCTCCGCACGCTCGGTGAACTGCAGTCCGTGATACTGTGCCAGCTCCGACATGTTGGCCTTCATCTCCAGCTCGTCGAGATCGATGTCCCTCCTCTTGGGCTGGCTGATCTCCAGGACGAACGGGCGTCCCTCGCCCAGACACAGCGCGTCTATGTCCTCGCGGCCCATCCCGTGGAAGAAGTGCTCGTTGCCCTGGCACATCTCCAGCGCTATGTCGCCGATGATCTCCTGCACGGAGGTCTGGTACATCTTGCCGGTGTTGCCGCATCTGGGACATCCCTTGCCGTGGCACACGCGGCACGGCCATATGGTCTGGGGGATCTCCCTGCTGAGCTTGTTGTACCTGCCCTTGATGAACACCGGGGACAGGTCCAAGGTGACGTCCGCGAACCTCACGTCGATGCATGCGACGCACTGCGGGTTCCTGAACTCCACGGGCCTGTGGATCATGGGGAGCGCGGCCTTCCCGATCTCCCTGTTCAGCTCGGTCTTTATCGATTCGTAGTTCTCGAGACCGTGCCTCTCCCAGATCTCCTTCTCCTTCTTCAGGGTCTCCGGGTCCACCCTGCTGCCCACGAGGAAGTTGTCCGACTCCACACCGTTCACCTTCTCGGCGACGGATTCCGCGAATATGTCGAGGGAGTCGAAGACGTCGTCGCAGAGGGGACACGCGTCCGGGGCGGGGACGTCCCTGCCGTCCTCGGCGAGCGCGTCGCGTATCATGCTTCCGCGGATGTCGTTGGTCATGCCGGAGGAGAGTTTTCCGAACATCCTGCCCAGGCATCTGTCGCAGATGCCCTCGCGGGCAACGGCCTCCATCTTCTCGATGTTATCTGCGATCCACTGTTCCATGATATCACTCAGATGTCGAACCCCATCTCGGCTATCCTGAGTCTGGGTCTTTCGCTCTCGAGGTAATGGTACACGGTGGCGTGCTCGCTTCCGTTGAGGATGAGCTCTATGGCGTGCTTCGCGACCGGAAGACTGACCGATGTGCCTATGAGGGACACCGTGTCGCCGTAGATCACCATGTCGCAGCCGGTGAGATCCTCGATGATCCTGCGGGTCTTCCCGTTCTCGCCGATCAGCCTTCCCCTGATGCGGGTGAGCTGGTTCTTCCTGCTGCCGACGAATTCCTTGAGGTCCACAATATCCAGGTACTCGTCGTCCTGGAAGAGCCTCTGTGCCTTGTCGGGGGAGAAACCCCTTCCGATCGCTTTGATCACGTCGATGATCTTCAATGCCATGAGGGGATCCGCGGTCTCCTTCTCATCGTGGATCAGGACCTCTCCCTCTTCGTTGTCGATTTCGATGGATATTCCGGAAATCTTCTGGATCATCCTCTTGGTGGAACCCTTTGGTCCGATTAATGCCCCGATCCTGTCCTGGGGTATCCTGATTGACCTCATTCCTCTTCCTCCTCTGTATCGCTGTCGTCTTCTTCCGAATAGGCCTCCTCAAGGATCCTCTCCGGATCGATTATGTCGGCCCCGCGGTTCTTGAAGAACCTGTTCACATTGTTGATGTCCCTGAGGAGATACTCCTTCGCGTTGAAATGGTCGGCCGTCATGGCCTGACCGCAGTCGATCACGATGGGTTCTCCGTCCCATACCAGGATGTTGTACTCGCTGAGATCGCCGTGCACCAGATGCGCATCCCTGAACCCGTCAATGATGAAGGACACGATCTCGTCGTACATGTCGGTCGGATCCTTCAGCTCCACATCCTTCAGGAGAGGTGCCGGGCCGTCCTCGTCGCCGATGTATTCCATCAGAAGGCAGTTCTTCTTGAACATGATCGGTTCCGGTACCGGCAGCTCGGCCTCGTAGTACCTCTGGAGATTCCTGTACTCCTTGTTGGTCCAGGCGTAGATTATCTTCCTGCGGTTCCCCGTGAGACCCTTGAAACGTGGGTCGCCCTCGATGTACTTCGACACGCGCTTGAATGTGGAGGTGCTGGTCCTGAATATCTTGAGCGCCAGCGGTTCCCCGTCGGGGTCCGTGGCGTAGAACACGTTGCCCTCCTTGCCCGTCGATACGGGATAGTGGATCGACTCGATCGCCCCGCCCGTCATGAAGTCGTATATCAGCATCAGGGTCTGTCTGTCGAAGACCTCGCCGTCGGTCTGACGTTCGTCCCCCGTCTTGTTGGTCTTCAGCACATCCACATGCCTCTCGACATGTGCGTACATCTCTTCGTAGGAAACCAAAGGCCCGCCTCGCGTATCAGAAGATGTCCAGGTTCTTCGGGATCTTGTTCCTCTTGCTGAGGTTGGACGCCTGCGTCTTCGTATACCTGAACCTGACGTCGCACTTGTCCGGCTGGAAATCCCAGATGGAGATGATGAGGAGGTCGCCCTCCCTGATCCACATCCTCTTCTTGATCTTCCCGGGGATCCTCCCCACGCGGGACTGACCGTCCTCGCACATGACCCTGATCTTCGATGCTCCGAGGAGCTGATCCGCGATACCGAACATCTCGTTCTCTTTGATATTGGGCAGACGTACACGGGTTACGTCCTCTTCCGTGCTCTCCATTGGTTCGTTGTCTATCATAATGACTCTCCTTGTACCTCGGACGATTGTCTCCCGATATAATAAAGTCGCGCACTATATAGCAAAGGGAACGCGACGGGGATGCCTGTGTCCGTCATGAGGGACGCGCATGGGGGCGGCACCGGCGGTATCCGGTACGGGATCGCCGCCTGCCCTCGATCCATGGAAAACGTTTTTAAAGAGTTACTGATACGTCCCTCTACTGCTCATGTAGTGTAGCGGCCAATCATTCGGCCCTTTCGAGGCCGACACCCGGGTTCGAATCCCGGCATGAGCACTCACCGGTTCTTCACAGCAGTATGCGTTTGCGGTACGCTATGCTCGCCTCGGTGACCGATTTCAGGTTGTCGTCGTCCACCCTGTAGACGTCAGGAAGCTTCTTCGGGAACTGTGCCAGGAAGCTGTTCATGAGGTTCCTGTCCGCGCACGGACAGGACCTCAGATCGTCATGGTTCCAGTGCTCGATCATCTCGTAGACCGATTCGATACCGCCGTTGTAGAATTCCATCGACAGCAATGCGACGGTGATCGGGTGCTCGTCGATGATGGCGACGTTCGAACCGCGCACGGCGTACTCGTTGCCGTTGAAGGATATGGACAGTCCGTCGCTGTCGCGTACGAGGTCCATGGCCGGATAGTCGGAATCGTCGCATCCCACCACTATGGTGGACCCCATCTCGATCTCGTTCTTCCTGCACAGTTCCAGTACGGCGAACGCCTTCTCGTTCCCGGCGATTGTGACAGACTTCTTCAGTTCGTCCATGAAGTCCATCCTCTCAATCCTTTTGAAAAACTCGTTGTCCACCAGGTCGATGAGCTTCGAATCGTACTTGTTGAGATACCTGCTCTCCGTCAGGGAATAATGCTCCTCGTACAGTCTGGCATTCACCAGTTTGTCGGCTATGGACCTCAGTATCCTGGCGTCCTGCCTGCCGACCTTGATCGAATCGAAGGAGAACATGTTGCAGCTGATGTTCGACAGCGGTATGTCGGAACCGGCACCTATGCCCAACAGGGAATGCTCGTACGATTCGGATGATATGAACGTGGGCATCTGCGCGGACAGATACCTCATGACCTTCGCGGAATCCGGCATCAGGGCGGTGGTCTGACCGCAGAACCCGTATGCGGATGCATCCGTTATGCCTCCCGCTTTGAGGAACGGCACCATCCATCTGTTGACCAGACCCGCATTCCCGCTCTCCTTGCCGAGCGCGAAGATCGCCAGCATGTCGTATCTGGACAGGACGTCGTACAGCCTGCCCCCGCTCCTCACATATCTGGCACACAGATCCCTGACGGGATTGGAACGCGTGATGAAACCGTGATCGGAGCATATGAACTGCGTCTCCTCGGTCAGGCCGAGTTCTGCCATGTGGTCGTATTCCATGATCAAACACCGATAGAACCGTTGACGTTCGCGGAGATGTCGAATGCGGATTCCAGCCTCTCCCCGCGGACCACAAGCTGTTTGTCCTTTATGCGGACGTTGCCGTCGGCGAACTGCCTTATGGTCTCCACGATGAGCGGGAGCTCGCGTCTGGCACCGTCCTCCCTGATCTTCCTGAACAGGGGTTCGTCCGTGCCCTCCTCTTCGATCACGGCGTCCAATCCCTTCTCGGCGATCTTGGTGTACATGTCCTCCCAAAGCGCATCGTACCCTTCGCCGCGTATCGGGAATCTGCAGAATGTGAGCGGTGCTCCGCGGTCCCATTCTGGGGTGCAGATGTGGAGCATGGCGCCCTGTTCGTCCGCATCCTCGCGGATGAGCTGCCAGATGACCTCCTGCCAGGTCCCCTTCGGTCCGTCGGGGAGTGCGGGATGGAGGTTCAGCATGTCGTATTCCATGCATGTCTCGTCGTCCATCCACAGCATGTATCCCGCCAGAATACCGAGGTCCATACCGAACCCGGACGTGGCCGCACGGAGCTCCTTCCCGTACTCGTCCCTCCACGCCTTCTGATCGGTGTCCCAGAGGTCGGGCCTGAACTTCTTCCAGGACCTTGTGACGAGCGGGATCCCGTAGCCTTCCACCATGTCGAAGAACAGCTTGCGCTGCTCCTTCCTGGGATTGTTGTCCTCATCGTTGTCCCAGTTGCAGAAAACGAATGCGACCTCGATGTCGAGTCCCTTCTCCTTCTCCTCCATCACAGTGCGGAGGAGGTTCCTGGAACCTGGGCCCCTCCCCGTGGAAAACCATCCGAGTCTCAACATTATCTTACCTTGTCCTCTGATATGAATAGCCAATATTTAGCGGATATCAATCCTGCCGTACCGCGGGATGTCAAACGTCGAAGACGACGGTCAGTTCCGGTACGGACGGGTCCACATGCATCATGTGGTAGGTTATCGCCTTCACCTCGGTCTTGGGGTGGTGCCTGGAGAGATCCAACGGTTCGCCCCAACCGCGTGCGGTCACCGTATCGCCGTCTATGGACACCTCGAAATCGGCGAATGCGAACAACTCCGCCTCCTCCGTGAACAGGACCTCGGACAGGAAGTTGTAGAGACGGGTCTCGTCATCCCCGCCGGTGACCGAGAACTCCCTGACCTCCTTCCTCTCCACCGCGGAAGGGTCCACGGTCTGATCCGAAAGGGCATATGCGGCGTTGGCGAAACATTCGTCCAGCGTCGCACCGGTGCATCTTACCATCACATCCGCGGTGTGTTCCAGGAGTTCGTAGCGCATGGAAAGGTCATCCCCGCCCCAGATATACAATATTAGTGGCAAACCAATATTAAACCCGACTACATTCGAAAGACCCATGCGTATAACTATCGTCGGTTGCGGTTCCATAGGGACCAAACTCGCGGAAGCGGCCGATGCGATGGATGAGGTGAAGAGGATCTACCTCATCGACGTCGTCAGACCGCTTGCCGAGGAACTCGCCAGCAAGTTGAACAAGGCGATCGTTGTCGATTCGGTGGAGGACGAACTCTACCACTGCGATCTCGTCATCGAGGCCGCATCCCAGGCCGCCGCCGCGGATGTGGTGTACAAGACCGTCAGCCGCGGAGTGGACATCATGCTCATGTCCGTCGGTGCGCTCGTGGATGACGAGTTCAGGGAGATGGTCTTCGAGAAGGCCAGGCAGACCGATGCCAAGGTGTTCATCCCCTCGGGAGCGCTCTCCGGTACGGACGGACTCAGGTCCGCCAGTCTGGACGAGCTCGACGAGGTCGAACTGATCACCAAGAAGGGTCCGAAGTCCCTGGCAGGCGTCGCGTACGTCGAGGAGGAGGGTATCGATGTCAACTCCGTCACCGAGCCCACCGTCATCTTCAGCGGAAGTGCCAGAGAGGCCGTCAAGGCGTTCCCCAAGAACATCAACGTCGCGGCCACCGTCAGTCTGCTGGGAATAGGGTTCGACAGGACCAAGGTCACCATCGTCGTCGATCCCGGGGCGAAGAGCAACTCCCACGAGCTCATCGTCAAAGGGAAGTTCGGAACGATGAACTGCCACACCTACAACGTCCCGTCCCCGGACAACCCCAAGACCTCGTACCTCGCATCCCTCTCCGCGATATCCGCCCTCAAGAGGATCATCAGGAAGGAATGGATCGGTATCTGAGGAAAATAAACACTTAATCCGAGGGATGCGTTCCCTGTATCCATGACAGATACGCGTGCTGACAGATTGGCACAGAACTTCGCCGGCCAAATGGATGCCGTCGTCGTTATGAATGCGGGAGAACCGTTCCTCGATACCATGTTCCGGTACCTCACCGGTGCCGTATCAGGTACGTTCGAAGGTGCACGCGCGGTCGTGACCTCGGACGGGGAACTGCATACCTTCGTATCCGTCCTCGAAGAGGAGACCGCGAGATCGGCATCCGGTACCGTGCACGTGTACAACACCGACTCCGAGAGGAAGGACCTGATGAAGGAGGTCCTCTCTGGCTGCAGGAGGATAGGTGTCAATTTCTCATCCACTGCATACGGTTCCGTGGAATGGATGAAGCCCATCCTGCAGGCCGGTGCGGAGATCGTCGACGCCTCCGGAGTGATATCCGATACCATCGCCGTCAAGGACGAAAAAGAGATAGAACTGATCGAGAAGGCATGTTCCATATCCTCCTCCGTCGCCGATGCCCTTCCAGAGATGCTTGAGGAGGGCGTGACCGAGAGGGATGTTGCATCGGAGATGCACATACGCATGCTCAGGCTCGGTGCGACAGGATTGGCGTTCGATACCATCGCCGCGTTCGGCGCGCATTCGTCCGAACCCCATTACAGTCCGGCGGATGCCGTACTGAAGAAGGGCGATACGGCGCTGTTCGACTTCGGCGCCAAGTACAACGGGTACTGTTCGGACCTGACCAGGACGGTGTTCTTCGGGGAGCCCGAACCCATCCTGAAGAGGGCGTACGAGGTAGTCAGACAGGCACAGCTCGCGGGTATCGCGGAGATGAGGGACGGGGCCGACGCCTCCGCTCCGGACCTGGCCGCCAGGAAGGTGATCGACGACTCCGAGTTCAAAGGGAGGTTCATACACTCCTTCGGACACGGGATCGGCATGAACATCCACGAACCCATCCATGTGTCTCCGAAGTCCCAGCAGAAGCTGCGCGCAGGCAATGTCGTGTCCGCGGAACCCGGCGTGTACATCCCCGGGATCGGCGGGATAAGGATAGAGGACACCGTCCTGATAACCGAGGATGGGTGCCGCGTGCTGACCGATTACGACCACTCTTTCACGGTGGTCTGATCAGAACGCACGTTCGATCCTGACGGACTGCCGGTCGCCGGCGTCCTCCAGGGCCGAACAGTCCCCGTCGATATGACCCAGTCTGATGACGGGCTGCGGGGACACGGGTCTTCCGTCCGGACCGCTGAGCGGTGTCGGACCGAAGAAGATGCAGAGCGCATCGGCCTTGGGCCAGTACGCTATATCCCCCTTCTCCAGCTGAGTGACCTGTTCGCCTTCGATGCCGCAGTCCAGCGGACACTCGAAGTAGATCATGGATCCGAACATGTTGATGGAGAACTTCTTGGGAAGGGAGAGCCAGATGGTGTCGGACATGAGACTGTCGTCGAGCTCGGCACCGAATTCGCCTGCCCTGGTCCTGATGAGGATCCTGCTCATACCGACACCATCCCTCGGGTTTACTGCTTCTTCCTCTCGAAGAGGGCCCTGATCTCCTTTCCGACGACCTCGAGCTGGAGTTCGGATTCCTTCTTCTCCATCGCCTTGAGGTCCTTCAGACCGTTGTTCCAGTCCGCTCTCCACTCGTCCTTGAACTTGCCGGTCTCGATGTCGTTGAGGATGGATTTCATACCGTCCATGGACTCCTTGGTGATGACGCGGTCCCTTCTGGTGAGACCTCCGTACTCCGCGGTGTTGGAGACGACGTACCACATCTTCTCGAATCCGCCTGCGTTGATGAGATCAGTGATGAGCTTGGTCTCGTGGAGAACCTCGAAGTACGCCATCTGCGGGGGGTATCCCGCATCGACAAGGGTCTGGAACCCTGCCTTGATCATGGCTGTGAGACCGCCGCAGAGGACCGCCTGCTCACCGAAGAGGTCGGTCTTGGTCTCGTTGTCGAAGGTGGTCTCGAAGACACCCGCCCTGGTGGAACCGAGTCCCTTCGCGAGGGCGAGCGCGATCTGCTTGGCGTTGCCGGTGTAGTCCTGGTGGACGCAGATGAGTGCGGGGACTCCGAATCCCTCGAGGAAGACGAGCCTCTCCATGTCACCGGGTGCCTTGGGCGCCATCATGATGACGTCGACGTCCGCCGGGGGCTCGATAAGCTTGAAGGTGATCGCGAATCCGTGTGCGAACTCGAGTGCCGCGCCCTTCTTGAGGTTGGGTGCGACCTGCTCCCTGTAGATGTCAGGCTGGACCTCGTCGGGGAGGAGCATCATGACGACATCGGCGTCCTTGACCGCGTCGGGGATCTCCGCGACCTTGAGTCCGTCCTCCTTGACCTTGTTCCAGGACTTTCCGTCCTTCCTGGCACCTACGGTCACGTCAAGTCCGGAATCGTGGAAACAGAGGGCCTGTGCCCTTCCCTGCGCACCGTATCCGAGGACTGCGATCTTCTTTCCCATGAGGACGTTGATGTCCACATCCGAGTCGTGATAAATCTTCATTGATGCCATTTCTGCACCTTTCCTTTTACCTTGTTATCCCCACGTTGCTTTTATAAGTAACGCGCGCACGCAAAATATGTTCGGACATTGCTTCGATATCCGTAACAAAATGAGGGGGTTTGTGAAGGGGTTTGCCGGGATCCGCATCAGTACATGCAGCGTCCCCTGACCATCTGCTGGGCAGGATTGTTGGGGATCATCGGGAGCATGTCCTCCTCGGGATCGCACAGGATGTCCACGAGACAGGGCCTGTCGCATGCGAAGGCCTGCCTGAGCGCATCGGCGATCTCCCCGGGCCTCTCGACCCTGATGCCCTTGGCACCGAAGGATTCGGCGAGCTTGACGAAGTCGGGGTTGGAATCGTAGAGCTTGGTGGACGAGTACCTCTTGTCCCAGAACAGCTTCTGCCACTGCCTGACCATACCCAGCCATCCGTTGTTGAGCAGACAGATGACGACCGGCAGGTCCTCCGCGACGGCGGTGGCCAGCTCCTGCACGACCATCAGGAGACCTCCATCGCCGGTGATGGTCATGACCTTCTTCTCCGGACATGCGACCTTGGCACCCAGTGCCGAGGGCAGTCCGAATCCCATGGTACCGAGACTTCCGGACGAGATGAACTGTCTGGGTCTCTTTATCTTGAGATGGTGCATCGCCCACATCTGGTTCTGACCGACATCGGTGGTGATGATCATGTCGTCGTCGAGGATCTTGTTGATCTCGTGCATGACCTTCTGCGGCGCGATGGGCTGATTGTCCAGATCTATGTTGCATGCGGAGCACCTGGACTTGAATCCTGCCACCTGGACGCCCCATTCCTCGCAGGGCGAGAACTGACCCAGCTGACGGATCAGCTCTCCGATCGCATCCCTGAGGTCTGCGCGTATGTTGAGCGTCGCGGGGGTGCGCTTGTCGAATTCCGTGGAGTCGATGTCCACATGGATGACCTTGCATGCTGGGGCGATCTCGGTGCGCTTGCTGTACGTCCTGTCGGAGAACCTCGCACCGAGGGCTATGAGCAGATCGGCGTTCTTCACCGCATCGAGCGCGGACATCCTTCCGTGCATACCCAGAGGTCCCAGGGACAGCGGGTGGTCGCTGGGGATGCATCCGATACCCATCATCGGGGTTATCACGGGAGCGCCGATGAGCTCCGCCAGCCTGACAAGGTCGTCGCCGGTGTCGGAACCGATGACACCCCCGCCCGCGAGTATGACCGGGTGCCTGGACTGCCTGATGATCTCCGCGGCCGCGGGTATCTGGGACAGGTCGCTCGGCTTGGAGCCGGGATTGAAGCTGCATGTGAGCAGCCCTTCGTCTATATCGGAATTGATGGAATCGATCGGCAGGTCGACGTGCACGGGCCCCGGACGGCCGCAGGTGGCCAGCTTCCATCCCTCGTCGATCGCCTTCGGGAGCTGGGACAGTTCCAGCACCCTGTAGTTGTACTTGGTGACCGGCATCATGAGACTGAATGCGTCGACCTCCTGGAACGCACCCATACCCAGTACGCTGGATGCCACCTGGCCCGTGAGGACCATCATCGGAACGGAATCCGCATACGCGGTGGCCACACCGGTGACGAGGTTGGTCGCACCGGGTCCGCTGGTCGCGAGACACACACCGGTCCTGCCGCCCGCCCTGGTGAATCCGTCGGCCATATGCGCGGCACACTGCTCGTGGCGAACCAGGACGTTCTCGACGGAAGAGTCGATGATCTCATCGAAAATAGGGATGACCTGTCCACCGGGGTAGCCGAATATCTTCTCCACCCCCCTGTCCGCCAACATCTTTAGCAGTGCTTTTGAGCCTTTCATTTGGATTGCCTCTGATTCTTGGATTGTCGTCCTGTATAATAGGATTGCCTAGGCTGGCGCACAATTGTTCGGTTTATCCCATGAATATGGACCGTAATAGCGAGGCGATTCGCGCGCGCATATCGTCGTGGATGCCCGTACGCGGCATGGCGCCCGCGCGGTCATGGCAACATTAATTACTGTGGCATCCCATGTTCCTCCTATAATATAGGTGAGCCTGATGAAGGTCAAGGTAGGAATCAACGGATACGGTACGATCGGTAAGAGGGTCGCGACCGCGGTCAATCAGCAGGACGATATGGAGATCGTGGGAATAACCAAGACCCGCCCCACTTATGAAGCCAAGGACGCGGTCCGCCAGGGATACCCCGTCTATGTCCCGGAGGAGAGCCTTGATGCCTTCAAGGTGGCGGGCATCCCCGTAGCGGGTACCGTGGATGACATGATCGCGGCCGCGGACATCATCGTCGACTGCACCCCCGGAAAGCTCGCGGAGGAGTACAAGGCCAAGTATGCCGCCGCAGGGAAGAAGGCCATATGGCAGGGAGGGGAGGACCACGGACTCACCGGGATCTCGTTCAACGCCACGGCCAACTACAAGGAGTCGTGGGGAGCACAGTTCTCCCGTGTCGTCTCCTGCAACACGACCGGACTCCTCAGGACGCTCTTCCGCATAGACGAGAGCTTTAGGATCAAGAACGCGTACGTCACCCTCATCAGGAGGAGTGCGGACCCCAACGACAGCAAGGCCGGACCCATCAACGCCATCGAACCCGTCGTCAAACTGCCTACCCACCACGGCCCGGATGTGCAGAGCGTCATGCCTTGGCTCAACATCAGCACCATGGCCGTCAAGGTCCCCACCACCCTCATGCACGTCCACACCGTCGTCGTGGAGCTCGAGAAGGAGGCCACCACCGACGAGGTGAAGGAGGTCCTCAGGAACTGCCCCCGTGTCAGGCTCGTCAAGAGCAAGGAGGGCATCAAATCCACCGCACAGATCATGGACCTCGCACGCGAGCTGGGACGCAGCCGCGGCGACATGTTCGAGATCGTCGTCTGGGAGGACGGCATCAAGGTCGTCGGCAATACACTGTACTTCTACCAGGCGGTCAACCAGGAGAGCGACGTCATACCCGAGAACGTGGACTGCATAAGGTCCATGTGCAAGCTCGAGGCCGACCCCGTCAAATCCATGGAGAAGACCGACAGGGCAATGGGCATCTGAGGGTGTTCGGATGAAGGACTTCCACACGTTAGAGGACTTCAACTTCAGGGACAAGACGGTCCTGCTCAGGGTGGACATCAACTGCCCCATGGACAAGGCCACGCTTGCCATAATCAACGACTCCAGGATCAGGAGGGTCGTCCCGACCATAAGGGAACTGATGGGTAAGGGTGCGAAACTGGTCATCCTCGCCCACCAGAGCAGGAAGGGCAAATGGGACTTCACATCCCTGGAGGAGCACTCCAAGAGATTGGCGAGACACCTCAACAGCCCCGTCATCTACGTCGATGACGTCATGGGCGAAGCCGCCCAGGACGCCATCAGGTCTCTCAAGTCCGGGGAGGTGCTCCTCCTCGGGAACGTCAGGGAGATAGACGAGGAGACCGCGAAGCTCGACATGATGGGACACTCCAAGTCCGCGATGGTCGAGACCCTCGCACCCCTCATCGACTACTACGTGTGCGATGCGTTCGGTGCCGCACACCGCTCGCAGTGCTCCCTCGTGGGATTCGCGCCCAAGGTACCTTCCGCATCCGGAAGGCTGATGGCGAAGGAGCTGTTCGCGCTCAACGCCATATTCGACGAGCCCCGCCGTCCCTCCGTGTTCATCCTCGGAGGCGCCAAGTTCGGCGATGCGTCGGACATGATCGACCACGTGCTCGGAAGCGGCATGGCGGACAAGGTCATCCTCGTCGGACTCGCCGGGAACGCGTTCCTGTACGCCAGGGGCGTGGACATCGGAGAGGCGTCGCTGACCGTCCTTCAGGACGAGCTCACGCCCGAGAACCTGCAGGCCGCGAAGGACATCATGGCGAAGTACAACCAGCGCATCATCCTCCCCACGGATGTGGCAGTCGAGCGCGACGGCAGGCGCGTATCCGTACTCATCGGGGACATGCCCACCGCCGAACCGGCACTGGACATAGGCGACGATTCCATCGAGAAGTTCCGCAAGGTCCTTCTGGCATCAAAGACGTGCTTCATGTCCGGACCCGCGGGTATGTACGAGAAGGATGGCTTCGGACGCGGAACTTACGAGATCATGAGCGCCATGATCGAGTCCGGCGCACAGTCCGTCATAGGAGGAGGGCACACGGTCGGGGCCGCGGACAGGTTCGACTTCACCGACAGGTTCTCCTACGTGAGCACCGGCGGAGGGGCGTTGGAGACGTTCCTCCTCGGAGAGCCTCTGCCCGTCGTGGACGCGCTCAGGTACTCCTACAACAACCTTTGATCCCGGCGGTCCGGCCGTATCGTTCTCGGTACGGCCGGCCGCACATCATTTCATTTCCTGAGCATGTTCCCGCATTTTGGACAGAATTCCGCATCGGGATCGGCGACGGATGCTCCGCATTTCCCACACCTGCTCATGAGCGTGCATCCCGCACTGCCGTCTATCACATGTCCGCATTTGGGACAGAAGACGGCCCCGTTGAGTTTGGAATAACATACGGGACAGCGTTTGTCCGGCGAGACCTTCTGCATGATCCTCGGAGCGAGGGTGGGCATGGCCAGATACACGGTGAGAACCGCGCAAAGAACCATCATCACAGCGAACAGGAACAATAACAGCCTCCCGTTGCTGGTCCTCATATAATAATCATAGTTGATGAGGATGTTGACTGCACAGAATATTGCCCAAAGGGCGGGGAATATCGGTACGTAATTTAATCTCATCACGACGGAAACGTATCGGGAAGAATATAATCATATCGTGACCGATGATTACAAGCAGATTATGAGCCCGCGGAGGAGGATCATATGGTCATAATCGACCTTTTTTTCAGCCATATCCTCGCTTTTTGTTCCATATCCGCGGGGCCTTGGCAGGTAAAAAAAATTGATGCCGGCATGACCCCGCCGGCAGAAAAAGGGGAGGATTATGGATTACAATGAACTCACTCGGTCGCGGATGCGACGGATCCCGCAACATACCTGTTGTAGAGAACGACCATGACCGCCCATGCGGCGACAGTGACCAGAAGCATGGGTATGCCTATCTGAGCCATCTCCACGAGCATCTCTGCCGTATCGGCGGGATCGTTCATCGCGGTGAGGAACGGGAACCAGGGGACGATCTCCCCATGCCAGATGTGCTCAACCAACAATGCGACAACACTTCCCCAGATCATGATGTTCAACCAATTGATATGATACTCCTCGGGAATCCTCTTCCTGAAGACCGTGGTGACGACACCGACGGCCGCAGGAACCAAAAAACATGCCATTTACAAACCTCCATATTCACGAATCATCGCAAGAGCAGCAGCAATCCACCTTGACGACGTTCGCCTTGAGCTTATCGATCACAATACACAACTCCCAGATGGCACATATGGGAATGATCATACACAGACTGAGCATGAACGCATCCACAGAGACCTCCAGGAAATCCCCGTTCGCACCCTCAAGGAACCACCCGATCACGTGATCCACGAAGATCATGAAAGTGAGCCCCCAGAATGCCAGAGACAATTCTCCTAGCCTATACTTCCCCCGCGGAACGACCGTCCAAGCGACGGTCGCCACAAGGGCCGCAATGGCAGTTATCACCAACCACATTTTCTCATCTCACCGTTTCACGGCAAATAATCTATTACATACATTTTATTTATAAATATGTAAAAAATAATACTAATTTTAAAAAAATAACACGCACACATGTACGGGAGACGACCGATAGGGCCTAGGGAAAAATGGACCGGGCCTGCCCTTCAAGCCACTATCTCGATCTTCGTTCTACGGGACCCGTCATACCATCGACATTCAGCAACATCCGTGAAAAACGGATGGAAAAAACACTTCATCGGCAGCCTGTGTCGAACGTGTATGACCGATATTCGAAGGATCCCGCGGATTCCGGAAAGGCTTTCATCCGATGGAATTACTGCAATAAGATGGAAGACCGTGGGGACGGGCCCCACGGATTGATGTGTTCAGAGGATCTCCTTGAGGCGTGCGAGCGCTTCCCTGGTCCTCTCCACGGGCTGCGTGATGGCGAACCTGACGTAACCCTCCGCGGAAGCTCCGAATCCGCTTCCGGGGGTGCAGACCACACCGGCCTCGAGGCACTTCTCGGTGAACTCGAGGGAGGTCATACCCGTGTCGAACCATACGTAGAAGGTACCCTTGGGCATCCTCACGTCGAATCCCATCTCCCTGAATCCGTTGACCAGGACGTTCCTCCTCTCGGCGTAGATCTTCATGTTGTTCTCGATGACCTCGGGGAGCTTCCTTCCGGTGTACATCTTGAGTCCGGTGATACCGGCCTTCTGAACGAACACGGGTGCTCCGGAGTCGATCTGTCCCTTGCACTTCTTCAGTCCGGCGATGAGGTCCTTGTTACCGACCGCGTATCCGAGCCTGTAACCGGTCATGTTGAAGGTCTTGGAGAAGGATCCGAACTCGATGCAGTCCATTCCCGCCTCCAATGCGGAGGGCGCGAGGTATCCGTCGAAGCACATCTCGGAGTATGCGTTGTCGTAGCAGAAGATGGTGTTGTTGTCCCTGCACCAGTCCTGCAGCTTCTTCAGATAATCGAGATCGCAGGTGGCACCGGTGGGGTTGTTGGGGTAGTTGGCGTACAGCATCCTGGCGCCCTTGGGGCAGTCGTCGACGTCGAGGAGCCAGTCCTTCTCTGCCCTGAGGGGGATGCTGGCACACTTGGCATCGTTGAATATGGGGGATGCGGCGGAATAGACGGGGTATCCGGGGCTGGGAGCGATGATGGTCTCTCCGGGGTTCACGAACGCCTGGGATATGTTGAAGATGGCCTCCTTGGAACCGAGCGTGACACAGACCTCGGTGTCGGGGTCGACCTCGACTCCGAACCTGACCGCGTACCAGTCCGCGATCGCCTGTCTGAGGCACTTCTCGCCCTGGGACGAGGAGTACTTCTGATTCTCGGGTTTGGCGACCTCCTCCTGGAGGGTCTTGACGATCGCGTCGGGGGTAGCGAGGTCCGGATCGCCGATACCGAAATCGATGATGTCGATACCTTCCGCCCTCTTCTTGGCGGTCATCTGCTCGAGCCTCACGAAGAGGTATGGAGGGAGCTTCTGGAGTCTTTCCGATGCTTCATAATTCATGTCACACCGTACTGTTCCGACATAAATAATACTGACCCCCGACACGTGAAAACTGGTAACGTTCCGAACGGATGCGAATATGCCAGCATGGACGAATTGATTCGTTATTTAACGTAATTCGACATCGAACGGGATTCCTTCTAAATAGCCCGTCATTTTTCCCATCCAATATGGCGAACGACGATTACAGGCTGAGACGTGCGATCACCTTCCTCGCGGGACTGTTCTTCCTTGCGTTGGGTGTGATATTCTCCACCAAGGCCGTGCTCGGTACGTCGCCCATCTCGTCCATCCCGTTCGTGCTCAGTCTCGGTACGGGACTGTCCATCGGGACGATGACCGTCATCGTGAACGCCCTGTTCATCGTGCTCGAAGTGATCGTTCTCGGCCGCCTGTTCAAACTCAAATATCTGTCCCAGATCATCACGCTGATCATATTCAGCGTCCTGTGCGATGTGTTCACCTACATGTTCTCCGGCATCGTCATTGAAGGTTACGTGTTCCAGTGGATAGCCATCATAATATCCTCCCTGACGCTGTCCTTCGGTATCGCGCTGGAGCTCGCCGCGAACGTGTCGGTCATGCCCGGCGAATATCTGGTATCGTTCGTCGCGTTCCGTGCCAAGATGGATTTCGGTAAGGTGAAGGTCATATTCGACATCACCAACATAACGATAGCTGCGTTGTTCTCGTTATACTTCTTCTCCGGATTCCAGGGTGTCCGCGAAGGTACGATCTATGCGGCATGCACCACCGGATTCCTCGTCCGTATGTACACGCGCATGCTGAAGAAGGTCGGATTCTACAAACTGATAGGAAATAACGACACCGGGGACAGAAGCCCCGGATGTCTTTGATTCAGAGTTCTATCTCGCCCCTGTAGACGAGACGTGCGGGCCCGTCCATCAGGATACGGTCCAACTTTCCGGACACGGTGATCCTGAGGTCCCCTCCGGGGAGGTGCACCGGGACGGGTTCGTCGAACGGGACCAATCCGTTCAACGCGGCCGCGGTGGTGGTGGCACATGCTCCCGTACCGCAGGCGAGCGTCCAACCGACGCCCCTCTCGAAAACCCTGATGTCGATCCTGCCGTCCGAGACCTTGGCGAACTCCACGTTCACCTTGTTGGGGAACAGCTCGCGGCCCGCCTCGATGATCGGACCGAGCCTCTCCACGTCGGCATCGGAGAGGTCGTCGAAGATCACGCAGTGCGGGTTGCCCATGGACACCGCGTTGATGTGCACCCTGACGCCCGCGATCTCGGTCTCCCTGTCGATGACCCTGTCCCCGTCCCCTTTCACGGGCACGGAGGGCGGATCCAGGATGGGAGCGCCCATGTCGATCCTGACGCTGTCAACCTTGCCGTCGGCACCCAGTGTGCAGTGCGCGCCCAGGTTCCCCTTCCCGGTATGGATGACGAAATCCGGGGACTTCACGATACAGAAGTCGTACGCGTGCTTGGCGAGACAGCGGACACCGTTACCGCACATCTCGGGCTCGGTACCGTCCGTGTTGAATATGCGCATGGTGACGTCGCTGCCGTCCATGCCCGGATTGACGTATATCACTCCGTCGGAACCGATACCGAAGTTGCGGTCGCACAGGAACGCGATCTGTTCGGGGGTGAGCCCGGGATCCGCTTTCGTCCCGTCGATGACGACGAAATCATTCCCTATGCCGTGGTACTTCCAGAACTCGATCATTCGGAAAGCCTCGCAGGGATGATCTGGTGTCTCCAAAGGTCCTCGAAGTCCTCCTTCTCCCTGATGAGCTCGGCCTCTCCGTTGTTGACGAGGACCTCGGCGCACCTGGGGCGGGAGTTGTAGTTGCTGGACATGGAGAATCCGTATGCTCCTCCGCAGTAGACCACGATGACGTCGCCCTCCTCCGCCTCGGGGAGCGCACGGTCGTGCGCGATGTAGTCCCCGGTCTCGCAGATGGGTCCGACGATCTCGTATTTGGCGACGCCCGCCTTGTTGAACTTGTTGGCGATGGCGACGTAATGATACGAATCGTAGAACGCGGGCCTGATGAGGGTGTTGAATCCTGCGTCGACACCGATGTACTTCTTGATGCCGGCATCCTTCACGTCCACGCACCTGGTGAGCAGGATGGTGGAATCGCATACGACGTACCTTCCGGGTTCCAGCGCCACGGTCTTGATGTCGGTCTCCTCCTTGATCGTGTCCGTGAGCACCATGGCGAGCTCGTCGAGGTCCGCCTCTGGGTCCTGGGGCTTGTACGGGACGCCCACGCCTCCTCCGAAGTCGAGGAACTCCAGCTGGACACCCACCTCCGACTTGATGTCGTTGACCGTCTCGCACAGCACGTCAACCACGTCCATGAACGGCTCGACGGTGAGACCGCCGGAACCGGTGTGCGCGTGGATACCCTTCAGCTCGAAACCGAGGTCCTTCGCCCTGGCGTAGGTCTCGATGACCTTGTCCATGGGGATACCGAACTTGGCGCCCTTGCCTCCGGTCATGACCTTCGCGCTGTGACCGGACGATACGCCGGGGGTGATGCGGAAAGAGATGGGGACGTCCGTGGTGATCTTGGCCAACCTCTCCAGTTCGGACTGTGAGTCGACGTTGATCCTGCATCCGGTGGCCACGACCTGCTCCAGCTCGCTGTTGCTGACGTTCACGCCGGTGTACATGATCCTCTCCGCGGGGAATCCAGCCTTCAGACAGGTCAGGACCTCTCCGATGGAGACGGCATCGATATGGCTGCCCTCCTGGTTGAGGATGCTCAGTATGGCGAGGTTGGTGTTCGCCTTGCATGCGTAGTGGATCTCCGTGGGCATGTACTTCGCGAATGCGCCGTATATGCTGCGGTAGTTCTGTCTCAGGATCTGTTCGTCGGTGACGTACACGGGCGTACCGAATCTGTCCGCGATGTCCACGGCGGACATGCCGCCGAACATCATCGTCCCATTGTCGTTCTCATAATCTCTCATTGTTCAACACCAGACACGAATCTGCTGTGCAGTACCTTTATCACGTCCGCGGCCGACTCGGTCGGGACCACGAAATTAAGGGAGACATCCGAGGCTCCTTCGGAAATCATCTCCACGTTTGCTCCTATGTCCTTGACGGCACCGAAGACCTCGCCCGAAAAGCCACTTCTGTCGAGGAGGTCGTCGCCCACCGCGCAGATGAGTGCCACCCCGCTCTTGACATCGATGCCTTCCAGGTCCTCCAGGTCCATGTCCCTGAGGTTGCCCAACGCTTTCGGTACGTCGTTGTTGTGGATGAGGAACGCCATGGTGGACAGGGAGGTGGACACGCCGTAGATCGCATCCACCTCTCCGAACTTCTCCAATGCCTTGGCCATGAGCTTGGGCCTGTAGGCGATCTCCCCGGACCTGAGCGTCACTATGGACAGGTCGCTCTTCATCGCGACGCTCTTCAGGAGCGCGTCGCGCTTCTTCCTCAGGTTATGTATCAGCGTACCGGGATGGTCGGGCTGATAGGAGTTCTTGATCTTCACCGGGATGTGCTTCATCCTGGCCGGCTCTATGGTCCTGGGGTGCAGGACCTTCGCACCAAAGTATGCCAGCTCCGCCGCCTCGCTGTAGTTCATCTCCTCGATGGACACGGCATCGGGCACGAGCCTGGGGTCCGCACTCATGAAACCGTTGACGTCGGTCCAGATCTCCACCATGTCCGCATCCAGCGCGTTGCCGATCGCGGAGGCCGCATAATCCGAACCCCCCCTTCCGAACGTAAGGGGCTTCCCGTCCTCGTTGATCCCGTAGAATCCGGTGATGATGGGGATCACACCGCTCTCGACCATGGGCCTGACGTTCATCGCCATGCTCACGGACGTCCTCTTGAGATCGCAGGATCCGGACAGGGGATTACCGACGGCATACACCCCGGCCATCTCCGACGTGAGGGCCACGGACTTGTACCCCATGGATGAGATGAGATGTGCCAGCATGAGACTGGAGAACCTCTCCCCCTGGGAGGACACGTTGTCCTTGAAGAAAGGGTCGCTCCAGTTGTCGCGATCGTCCAGGAGTGCCTTGAACTGGGAGAACCTCTCGTCGAACTCCTTGCGGAAGCTCTTGAAGTCGTCCCCCTCGAAGATCTCCTCCGCCACAGCCATGTGCCTCTCCTCGAACTTGGAGTAGACCTCCGCCAGGTCCGCATTCTTGTCTTCGAGTGCGTTGACGAGGAAGTTGGTGATCCCCGACATGGCGGAAACGACCGCCACCTTCTCGTTCTTCTCCGCGACGATGATGTTCGCCGCCCTCCTCAATGCCTCGACGGAACCTACGCTCGTACCGCCGAACTTCAATACTGTGATCATGCTTCTAGCACCTCTTCCATTGAATGTAATCTTCCGTCCTTCCTACCGGCGACCCATCTGATCGCCCTTATGCAGCCGTGTGCGAAGACCTCCCTGGAGATCGCACTGTGCTTCAACTCTATGCGTTCCATATCGCCTGCGAATATCACCGTATGGTCGCCCACTATATCCCCTGCACGTACGGAGTGGACGCCGATCTCCCTGCCCCTGCGGGCATCCTGCCCGCGCCTGCCGTAACGGACGTCGCCGATGCCGGATACGTCCTGCAGCATGCGCACGAGGTCGTCGGCGGTGCCCGAGGGGGAATCCGCCTTGGAGGCATGGTGCGCCTCTACCACCTCTATGTCGTAATCCGGGAGCAGCTCCGCGACGATCGCACATGCCTTCCGGAACGCACTGATGCCGAGGGAGAAGTTGGACGCGACGATCGCGGACACCTTGTTGGAGGCCACCTCCGCTCCGAACCTTTCCATCACATCCCCGTCCACCGCGGTGGTGCCGAGCACGATGTCCACACCGTATGCCGGGATCCTGTCTATGATCCCCGATGCAGCCTCCGGCGACGTCAGATCCACGTATACGTCCGCACCTTCCATCGCGGCATCCAGATCCGACGGGGCGACGGCACGCACCCCCGGAGCGATCTCCTTCCCCACGTTGCTTCCGTCGAGGGACACGACCGCGCCGGTGAGCCTAAGGTCGTCGGAGGCGGCCATCAGGCCGCATACCATGCGGCCCAACCTGCCTGTCGCACCCGCGACAACGACGTTAACCATGGTACCCCCTCAGATGAGACCCAGATCCGTTATGTCCTTGTCCAGAATGGGTCTGTTCTGCGGCGACAGCGGAGTGAGAGGCAGTCTCGGGAGCCCGTTGCCGTATCCGAGCCTCTTCATGACATACTTGATGGGTATGGGGTTGGATTCTATGAACAGATGGGTGAACAGCGGCATCATCTTGTAATGGAGCGCAGATGCGTCCACGTATTTCTCCTTCAGACAGAGGTTCACCATCTGGGACATGGATTTGGGACAGCAGTTCGCGGCCACGGAAATGACCCCGCTCGCACCGAGCGTGATCATCGGGAACGTGAGACCGTCGTCACCGGACAGCACCTCGAAGTCCCTGGGTTTGGACTCCAGGATCCTCTGCACCTGCGACAGGTTGCCGCTGGCCTCCTTTATACCGATGATGTTGGGCAGCTCCGCCAGCCTGAGGGTGGTCTCCGCCTCGATGTTGCTGCCCGTCCTACCCGGGACGTTGTACGGGACCAGGGGCACGTCGATGGCCTCGCTGATCGCCTTGTAATGCTGGTATATGCCCTCCTGCGTGGGCTTGATGTAGTACGGGGAGATGGACAGGATACCGTCCACTCCCAGGTCCGCAGAACACTTGCTCAGCTTGATCGCTTCTTCGGTACAGTTGCTTCCGGCACCCGCGAGGATCTTCGCACGCTTGGCCTGATCCACCACGATCTTCACCACCCTTATGTGCTCCTCATGGGACAGGGTGGCCGACTCCCCGGTCGAACCGACGGGAACGAGCGTCGTGACGCCGTTCTCCTCCTGGAAATCCACCAATCTCCTCAGACCGGGTTCGTCTATGGACCCGTCCTTGTTGAAGGGTGTGATCAGTGCTGTTGCAGTTCCTTCGAACATTTTCAATTCTCTCCAAAGTGTTCCTTGAGGATCAGACGGGTACGCGTACTCAGTATGTTGTCGTTGCGTCTGATCTTCTCTATTATATCATTCAGATGTTGTGATGATTCGACATCTATGATCGCCAGGACGTCCTGGTCCCCGGTGACCTCGAATACCTCTATGATGCCCTCGTAACCGGACAGCTCGTTGGCGATCTCCTCGGTATCGGTGTTAACGTCTATCCTTACCTCGACGAGTGCCTTGACATTCTTGGAGCTTGTCTTGATGGTGAATCCGCATATCACGCCCTCGTCCACCATTCTGTGGACCCTGCTCCTGATGGTACCCTCGGATACACCGAGCTTGTCGGCTATCTCAACGAAAGGACATCTGGAGTCCTTCTTGAGAATGGTGATGATGCGCTTGTCGAGATTGTCGATCATGTCTACCACTTCCGCTGCATTGGCAACTATATGACGGGATGATTTCGGTAATATATAGTTTGTTGCGGAAAACGGCAATATGATTGAGGTATTCGTAGAGTATCGTACGTTCACCGAAGATTGTCGGGTGGGATTCCTTCGAAATCCGTATCGGCAGGAACCTGGATTGCATACCTTTTAAACCGATGCGGTAGATGGTGCACACCATGGATCAGATCCTCACGGCGACCGCGGTCATCGTTTCCCTCGCCGTATTGACATCCGCCGCCGTGTCCGATTGGAGGTGCCGCGAGGTATCGGATATCCATTGGGCCATACTTATCTGTCTCGGGATAGTGCTCTTCACGATCCGTCTGTACGAGGAGGGTTCCGGGCCGGCAGCATACCTGATGCCGGTGTCCATGGCCCTGATGGGGATCGACTGCATCTACGACAGGGGACCGTCGGTCGTCATGGACTGCATCCTCTACGTCCTCATCGCCGCCACGTCGGTCGTCCCTTTCATGATGATAGGCGGGGAGACCGCCGCGATCTACGCGTCCATCCCCGTGACGTACGTATGCATGAACGTCCTGTACATGCTGGGTATAGTCAGCGGCGGTGCGGATGCCAAGGCCATCATAGCGATATCCATGGTCTTCCCCGTGTATCCCGTGATGTTCGGACTCCCCCTGATACCCATCCCCGGGACCGCGGCAGCGAGACTGTTCACCCCCGCGTTCACCGTGTTCGTCCTCGCGCTGCTGCTGAGCCTCCTGTGCCCGATACTATGTGCCGTCAGGAACACCGTCCGCGGGAGGTTCGTCATACCTCAGATGTTCATGGGCACTCTGATGGACATCGACAAAGCTAAGAAATCGTTCG
Organism: Candidatus Methanomethylophilaceae archaeon; assembly: GCA_051887655.1. Lineage (GTDB taxonomy): Archaea > Thermoplasmatota > Thermoplasmata > Methanomassiliicoccales > Methanomethylophilaceae > SIG5. The sequence goes on from JBJEZZ010000036.1 coordinate 32,497, forward strand.
TATGGCCGCTGGAACATGTATCGGACGGGAAGGTCGTCCTCGGCAGGTCCGCGGTGGTGAAGGAGGGTGCGCTGGAGGAACTGGAATCCATGGGCAGGAAGGAGGTCTGGGTCACTCCGATGATACCTTTCGTCGTACCGATCGCGGCCGCGTTCCTGATCACATCTGTGGTCGGGAGCCCGTTCTTCATCTTATGAGCGCGATCCTGCGGCCGCACATCCTGCATCTGTCCCCGTCGAGACCGGATGTGTCCACGTGGTAACCGGTCCTCTCGATGACGGACCTCCCGCAGTCGGGACAGAACGTGTCGCTCCCTTCCTCGGACATCATGTTCCCGATGTAGACGTAGCGCAATCCCGCATCCATGGCGATCCTCCTCGCACGGATCAGCGTCTCCTCGGGCGTCCAGGGGACGTCGGTCATCTCGTTGTCCGGATGGAACCTGGTGAAATGCAGCGGGACGTCCACCGAGAGGTTGGCCGCGATCCATTCGGACATGGCGCGTATGCCCTCCTCCCCGTCGTTGTACTCCGGGATCACGAGATACGTTATCTCGAGGTGCTTCCCGCTCCTGAAGATGGCGGTCACCGAATCCAACACGTCCTTCAGATGACCGCCGCAGATGTTCTCGTAGAAATCCTCGTCGAATCCCTTGATGTCTATGTTGAACGCATCCGCGATACCGCACAGATCCTCCAGGGGGGCCTTGTTGAGCATCCCGTTGGAGACTATCAAGAACCTGATGTCGGGCGCATGGGCGGCCACGTCCATCATGTACTCGTACCATATGCCCGGCTCATTATAGGTGAACGCCAGGAAATCGGAACCCTCCCAGCGGCACATGGACACGATCTCCTCGGGGGACTTGTACGTGGTCCTCTTCTTGCCAGAGAATGACTGCGAAAGGGCATAGTTCTGACAGTGCCTGCACGAGAGGTTGCACCCTATGCCTCCGACGGAGAACACCCTCTCCCCCGGATGGTAGTTGTAGAACGGCTTCTTCTCCATGGGATCCATCATGATGCATGAGATCCTGCCGTACGTGTTGGCCACCAGGATGCCGTTCTCCACGCGGCGTGCGCCGCAGAAACCTGTCTGACCGTCCTTCATGCGGCAGTATCTGGGACATAGGTCGCACACGATGTCGCCGCCGTCGCGGTGGTAGTACTTCGCCTCGATCGTGACGGGACTAATAGCTGCCATTGCGGATCTCCTCGTACTTGCCGTCCCTGTGAAGGACCACGTCCTCCCCGGTGATCAGGCCTATCATGCTGAATCCGACGCCGGTCTCGTAGAGTGCCTCGGCGTCCTTGCGGTCGAAGGTGAACAGGAGCTCGTACTCCCCGCCCCAACCGATCGTGATCTCGCGGTCGCCTATACCCAGACGTCCGCATACATCGTCCACGTGTGGACTCCTCGGAAGGAGGTCCCACTCGATCATGGCCCCGCATCCGTTGGCCGAACAGATCGTGTTGAGGGCGGTGGCGAGGCCGTCCGATAAATCGATGCAGGACGTCACCATGCCAGTCGAGGACAGTATCCTGCCCTCCTCCACGCGCGGGATCGGCGCGCACAGCGCCGACACGGCATCTGGCATATCGAATCCGTTGGCAAGTGCCAGGAATCCGGCCGCGGCCGCTCCGAGGTCCCCCGTGACCGCTATCACGTCACCCGGGGATGCGCCCTTGCGCGTCATCGGCCTCCTGCCCTCCATGACCCCCAATGCGGTGACCGCCACGGTACCGTTACCTGGTTTGGTGTCCCCGCCCAGGATGTGGCATCCGCAGAATTCGGCACACTCGTCCATGCCGGTCATCAGAGTGCATACGTCGGACGTGTCCATGTCCTTCGGAAGTGCCAGCGCCGAGACCAATCCGATCGGTGTGGCGCCCATGGCCGCGAGGTCACTCATGTTCACCGCGGCCGCCATCCATCCGAACTGCTCGAAGCTCATCCCCTCGGGCATGTGCCTCTCGAACGTGACGGAATCCGTGCAGACCACGAGCTCGCCCCTTCCTACGGGTATCACCGCGGCATCGTCGTCGGTGCCGCAGGGCGCTTCGCGTATGCACCCGCGGATCATGGAAATCATGTCCCTCTCGTCGGTCTCTCCGAAGGAAGCCATCATCCCGCCATGAGGGGTCAACGATAAAACTGTTGCCATGCTCGCGCGCCGACGCACGCGCGCACGACAGAAAGCATAATTAAAAGGGTGACACATCCGTCATCCGATAGAGATGCAGGTGAACATAAGGTACGGCAGGGACGGTGCCCAACCCGTCGAGATCCCGGAGAAGAACCTCGTAGGGATCTATGCCCCCATGGATGTCGAATGCGGCAACGCGGAGGATGCCATAAGAGACTCCATCGATTCCCCGATCGGATACGATTCGCTGGAGAGCTTCCTCGACGGCGGAGAGGATATCGTCTTCATCGTCAACGACGGTACCCGTCCGACACCCACCGCGAAGGTCCTGGACGCACTCTCCACAAGGATGGACCTCAGAAAGGCCAGATACCTCGTGGCCACCGGCACGCACAGGGACATGACCGAGGAGGAGTACGACTTCGTCTTCGGCAGCCATTACAAGGAGCTCAAGGACCGCATCGTCGTGCACGATGCGAAGAAGTCCGAATGCGTATACCTCGGCGACTCGAAGAACGGCACCCCCATGGAGGTGAACAAGGTGGCCGTGAACGCGGACAGGCTCGTCATCATCACCAGCGTCGAACCCCACTACTTCGCGGGATACACCGGCGGAAGGAAGTCCTTCCTCCCCGGCGTCGCATCGTTCAGGACGGTGGAGGCGAACCACAAGCTCGCCATGAGCAGGGAGGCGCAGTCCCTCGTCCTCGACGGCAACCCCGTCCACGAGGACATGATGGATGCCCTCGAGGTCATCAAAGGGAAGAAGATATTCTCCATCCAGATGGTGCTCGACAGGCACCAGAACGTCTACAGGGTCGCATCCGGCGACCTGAACAAGGCGTTCGCGCAAGCCGTCAGATGGGCGGAGGAGGTCTTCATCGTACCCATCCCCGAGAAGGCGGACATGGTCATATCTGTCGCACCCTACCCCATGGACGTGGATCTCTATCAGTCGCAGAAGGCCCTCGACAACGGAAAATGGGCACTCAAGGACGGCGGGAGGATCCTCATGGTGTCCAAATGCAGGGAAGGCATCGGACACCCCACCTTCCTCACGCAGCTGTCCTCGTCGAAGGATCCGAAACAGGTCCTCGAGAACATCAAGGCAGAATACAAACTGGGATACCACAAGGCCGCCAAGATGGCCGAGATCGCGGTTTGGGCAGACATCTGGGCGGTCACCGACCTCGATCCGGAGGTAATATCGTCCGCGAACATCACCCCGTTCCCGTCCGTGGCGGATGCGGTGAAGAGGGAGCTCTCCGAGAACCCCGATGCGAGGATCATAATCCTAACGGACGGAAGCGTCACAATACCGAGGCTGGAATAAATGGTTGAATTTGAGGTATGTAATCTTGAGGCCGTTAGGAATGCGGTCAACATCTGTACGATGTGCGGATTCTGTAAGAGCGTGTGTCCGTCCTTCAAGGCGATCGGATGGGACTCCGCACTGTCCAGGGGACGCATCGTGCTCACGTACGGACTGCTCAACGGGGAGATCCCCGCCGACGATTCCGTCGTGGAGAACATGTATACCTGCACCACGTGTGCGGACTGCGAGAGGCGCTGCCCCTCCAAGGTGAAGATCGTGGACATCGTCGAGCTCTGCCGTGCGGACCTCGTAAAGAACGGACACATCCTCCCCAAGCACAAGGCGATCTGCGAGAACGTCCTGAAGTACAACAACCCCTTCGGCGAGAAGAAGTCGGTCGTCGAGACCCTCGGTATCGAACCCAAGAAGGCGAAGGTCGGATACTTCGCGGGATGCACCGCCACCTACAGGAGCAAGAACACCTCCGCGGCCACGATCTCCATCCTCAGGAAGCTCGGCACCGACTTCACGACCGTCGACGAGATCTGCTGCGGTTCCGTCATGCAGAGGATCGGATGGCCCGAGGAGGATGTCGTCGCCATGATGAGGAAGAACGTCGATGCCATCAAGTCGCTCGGCGTGGAGACCCTCGTCCTCTCCTGCGCGGGATGCTACAGGATGTTCAAGAAGGAGTATCCCAAGCACCTCGGCGAACTGCCGTTCAGGGTCCTCCACATCACCGAATTCCTCGCGGAACAGGAGCTCAGTCTCAAGTCCATGGAGTGCACGGCGACATACCACGACCCCTGCCACCTCGGAAGGCACTGCGGAGTCTACGACGCTCCCAGGGAGGTCATCTCCAAGATCCCCGGCATGCAGTTCAAGGAGATGGAGTTCTCCCGCAACCTCAGCCACTGCTGCGGAGGAGGCGGAGGTGTGAGGTCCGCATATCCCGAGGAATCCGGAAGGATCGCCCGCACCAGGGTGGAGGAAGCGGAATTCGCCGACTGCATCATCACCACCTGCCCGTTCTGTGTCAACAACCTCCTGCTCGGTCTCGGCGACCGCAAGGACAAGAGGGTCGTGGACCTGACCGAACTGGTGGACGAGCTGCTCTGATGAGACCTTTCGAGATCGGGGGGCGCAGGTTCGACACACCCGTCATAATGGGGGTGCTGAACGTCACCCCCGACTCCTTCTCCGACGGCGGTCTGCACACGGACCCCCGGTCGGCGGTCGGATTCGCTCTGGAGATGGAGGATCTCGGCGCGTCGATCATTGACGTCGGCGCGGAATCCACACGCCCCGGGTTCACCCCCGTGTCCGCGGAGGAGGAACTGTCCCGTCTCCTGCCTGTCATACGCGGCATACGCGATTCGTCGGACGTCCTGATATCCGTGGACACCATGAAAGCGGAGGTGGCGGAGGCCGCCGTATCCGCAGGCGCGGACATCATCAACGACGTGAACGCGTTCCGCGGGGAAGGTATGCTGGAATGTCTGGCTGATACGGGCGCGTACGCCGTCATCATGCACTGTCCCGGCGACATACGCACCGTCCACCAACACGACATGTCCGGCGACGTGATACCACAGATAGCCGCATATCTGAGGGAGAGGACCGAGGCCGCGTTGGACATGGGCGTGGACCGGAAGGACATCATGCTGGATCCCGGCGTCGGATTCGGCAAGACGATGGAACAGAACGAATCCATCATCATGAGACTGGACGAGCTGGAGATGGGCTATCCCATCCTGATGGCGCTGTCCAGGAAACGCGTGCTGGCGCGTATGTATCCGGGGATGGACAGGGACGAGGCGACCGTCCTGGCCACCATGGAGGCCGTGCGCAGGGGCGCATCCGCGGTGCGCGTGCACGACGTCGGCATGATGGCATCCGCCGTCAGAGGATATAACGGTAGACTATGATGACCAGTGCCGCCGCCACGGTGGCATAGAATACGAAGTCCTTCACCAACGTACGCCTGTCGTCGATACGCTTCTTCTCCCTGCATCCGTCGTTGCAGAACTCCTCGCCGTATCTGACGGGATCTCCACAGTATGCACAATGGGAGTGTTCGGGCAGTCTCAGGGCCATACACCTGCCTATACAATGGGATTATTAGTTCCTATCTGTTTCGAACACGCATGGACACCGTATCCGCCGGGTTCGAGGACAGGGACAGGTTCGACAGACAGAGGCGCATCCAATGGATGGACATGGAGCGCATCGCTTCGTCGGATGTCCTCGTGGCCGGTGCCGGCGCGCTCGGCAACGAGGCCGTGAAGGACCTGGTGCTCTCCGGATTCAGGAGGATCGCCGTGGTGGACATGGACGACATCGTCACATCCAATCTGAACAGATGCGTGTTCTTCAGGGACACGGATGTCAAGAAGGGGATGAAAGCGGAGATCGTGGCGGAACGCGCATCGTCCCTCGCACCCGATGTGGAGATTACCCCGATCGTGGGCAGGATACAGGATACGGACGTCTCGGGATACGACATCATATTGGGATGTCTGGACAACATCGCCGCCAGGATGGACCTGAACGCGGCGGCATGCTACCACGGGATACCGTACGTGGACGGTGCCACGGACGGCATGAGGGGGAAGGTCCAGGTGGTGCTCCCGGGAACGGCATGACTCCAATGCACGGCCAACAGGACGCACGTGCGCACCATGGACATGAGGCACACCTGCACCGGCAATTCGATGTACGTGCCGCATGTGGCATCGGATGTCACCACAACCGCGGTGATAGCCGGGATGCAGGTCCGCGAGGCCATGAAGATCGCATCCGGGAGGAACGACCTGTGCATATCGAACGTTTCATATTACGATGGGACGATATGCGATATGTTCACCGCAGAAGCGGACATCGACCCGCTCTGTCCGAACCATTACGGAGAGGAATCCCGATGACCATCAGACTCACGATAAAGAATCTGGCCAACGGTACCACCCTCAGGGTGGAGGCCGAACCCGACGAGACCATCAACGACATCATCGGCAGCGCAGGGGAGTATTGGAACCTGGATGCCGGTGCATATGTCCTCAAGAAGGGGAAGAAGCTCCTTTCCGGAAGGACGAAGGTGTCGGACTCCGGGTTGCTGACCGACGATGTCCTCGAGATGATCCCCGATCCGGAAGGCGGTTGCCGATGGGCCTCCCCCCTCAGGTCCTGAAGAGAAGGATCGCGACCGAACTCAGGGACTGCAGCAGATACCTCGGTTCGGATTTCGAGTTCGATCCGGAGAAGGTGGAGTTCCCCATACGCATAGACATGCATCTGAGCAAGGTCGTGGGTTACGAGGCGCCGGACAAGCCGATAACCGAACACGATTTCTACATAATCCTGAGCTCCGAATACGGTCTCCAGAGACCGGAGGTCAGATGGAAGTCCAAGATCTTCCATCCAAACATCATGGACCCCTCCGACGGAGGGTACGTATGCACGAAGATGCTGGATAAGTGGGACTTCTCCACACCCCTGCTGACGTTCCTGAAAGGAGTGGAGATCCTCGTCAGCGAGCCCAATCCCATGAACCCGTTCGGCACGGATTCCTGCATGGCGGCGGCCAGATACTTCGCGGACGACACGCCCAGATTCGATGCGCGGATCCGCTACGGAGACGTGTGATGGCGCGCATAGTCGGCAGCACCGATGCGTCGGTCGCGGAACGCAGGCGTTCCGTGAGAGGCGTCCCGTTCTTCGTCAGGGACGATACCGTGGACGTCATGACGGACCATGCGGACGCGGGCCTCCTGGAGGATTCCGAGGTGATGGGTCTGATGATAGGACGCGTCTACAAGGATGATGAGGGGGAATACGTCGTCGTCGACAGGACAGTATCGTCCGTACTGGAGGCGGACGAGGTCAGCGTCAGGTTCGACAGGGATGACATGGACGGACTCATCGACTCCCTGGACGGGATGAGCGGGGACGAGAGGGTCGTGGGATGGTACCATTCCCATCTCGGATGCGGATGCTTCCTCTCCGATACAGATCTGGATACGCACAACGGGATCTTCGGGGAAGGTATCGGGTTCGCGGTGGTCATCGATCCGGTGCTGCGTCAACTCAAGGTGTTCGGCAGGACCGCGGAAGGACTGGCCCCGGTACAGATGATCGTCATGGAATGATCAGACCCAGATCGCATGCTTGTGACGCATGTCGTCCTCGGACTGACCCATCCTTATCATCAGTTCGGGTATGATCGCATCGAACATCAGGATGGCGGAATCCTCGAAAAGGGTACCGAGGGGCAGGAGGCTGCCGTCGGTCGACGGGGGGAGATTCAGAAGGATCACCGAATTGGATGCGTGCGCGAGCTTGCTGTTCTTCATGGCCGTTATGGACACCACGTGGGAACCCAGACGTCTGGCTATGTTGGCGGTCTGAACGGCGGACATGGTCTCGCCGGTGTTGGATATCAGTACGGTGAGGTCGTCCTTGCCGATGATGGGCGTGGTCATGTCACCGACGAAATGGACGTCCAATCCCAGCTGGACAAGCCTCACGGCGAAGTACTGTCCCACGAGCCCCGACCTGCCCGAACCGTAGATGAAGATCTTCCTCTTGGACAGTATCAGATCGACGAAATCCTTCAGTGAATCCACATCCACCGACTCGGCCGCTTCGCATATGCGGTCGGAAAGGGCACGTACGGTCTCCCGGTAACGTTCCTGCATCTCAATCATCCGATGCCATGGCCTCTTTCTTCCTGCTGGCCCTGATGGCTTTGGCGATCCTCTTGTTGACCATCCTCTCATAGATGATCCTCATGTACATCGCGTCATGTTCCAGGAGCGGGGAGGATGAGATGATGGTACCGTCGGGGTGCATGTCCGCGAGGGCATCAGCCAACTTCTCGAACACGAGATCCCCTTTCTTGATGGGTGTGAGCCTGAGTTCGTTGCCCTCGCCGTCGTGCTCCACACCCGCGAAGCGGGAGTAGAACCTTCCGTCGCAGTACGGGAGGACCTGGTCGAGGACGTTGATGTAATCCGCGGGCTCCACGAGGCATCCGCATCCGCGGGAGTGGTAGTGCGGGAAGTCCAGGACGGGGATGACGGCATCGCCGAACTCGTCGCAGATGTCGAGCACCTGATCCAGATTGCCGAACACGGCCTGCTGGCCGGTGATCTCGATACCGATCTTCGGGGCGAGACCGTTGCCCTGCCACCAATCGAGGACACAGGCGAGGTTCTCCCTGATGTTGCCGTCGACCTCCTCCGCATCCATCTTCCCGTCATACAGACCCAGACTGGTGACGACCACGTCGCCCTGGAGCTCGTTGACGATCTTTCCGGCATACCTCAGGTTATTCATGCATGCCTCGGTGAGGTCGTTGTTGCTGCCGAGATCGATATAATTGGGGGTGTGCAACGAGATGCCTACGTCCAGCCTCTTGGCGATCCTGCCGAGGTCGGTGAGCTCGCCGAAACTGTGCACGATGCCAGTGTTCAGACAGACGAGTTCATCCTCCTCCTCGATGGGCTCGTCGGGATCAGATATGGATTCGCCGTCCCTGACGACCTCGAGGACCATCAGATCCTCGATCTCCCTGATGGTCTTACCGATGAAATCCTCGTCCGGGTAATCCATGAAGGTGTTCACACGCACCAACTGTATCTCCATCGCAGTGAGACTCATGTTGTGGACGTCTTCGATCCCATCCTTCAGTGTGCATCCTTTGCAGGACAAAGGTATTCCGGCAGGTCCGAATCTGATCATTGATTACACCCCGTTCAGTTTCGTTAAGCCACACTATTATTTTACACTTGGGCCATTCCGACCGTGCCGCCCCTATTATAATGCGCGAGTATTCGTAGCATACCTTTATCTACTAAATGCACATTGCAAACTCACCCAATGTCGGGAGAGTCAGAAATATGAAGACAATTCGTAAGACAGACTTGGCCCTCATCGCCTTGATCAACGATCTCAAGGCAGCGGAGAGGGAAACAGGAGCTGCAATCTGGCGAGACATTGCTGAGCGTCTCGAGAAGCCCAGGAAGAACTGGGCCGAGACGAACCTCAGCAAACTCGAGAGATACGCACAGGACGGAGACGTCATCGTCATCCCCGGAAAAGTGCTCGCAGCCGGAAGCATCGCGAAGAAGGTCACCGTTGCAGCATACAGCTTCTCCGAGGCTGCTGCTGAGGGAATCAAGGCCGCCGGAGGAAAGGCAGTCTCGATCAGGGACCTTATGGCCGAGAACCCCAAGGGTTCCAAGGTCAGGATCATGAGGTGATTTGATGGTTACAGTCATTGATGGAAAGAACGCCGTCCTTGGAAGGCTCGGCAGCCTCGTTGCCGAGAAGATCATGAACGGAGAGGAAGTTGTCGTCCTCAACTGTGAGAGCATCGTCATCACCGGTGAGAAGGAAGCCGTCTTCGCAGACTACAAGGCCAGATTCGACCGCGGAGAGTGCAAGTCGAGGAAGGGACCGTTCTACCCCCGCAGGGCAGACCTCCTGTTCAAGAGGTCCGTCAGAGGAATGATCCCCTGGACCACCACTTCCGGAAGGAACGCCTTCAGAAGACTCCACGCATATGTCGGCACCCCCAAGCAGTTCGCGGAGGGTTATGACATCACCGTCGAGGAACAGGCAATGAAGAAGATCACTGGCAAATACACGACCCTGGGCGCTGTTGCGAAATTCCTGGGTTCTAAGGTTTGGTGAATCCCATGGAGTGCGTTAACACAAGCGGAAAGAGGAAGGCTGCAATCGCAAGGGCAGTCGTCAAGGAAGGTACCGGAAAGGTCACCATCAACAAGATCCCTGTCGAGATCTACACCCCCGAGCTCGCGAAGCTCAAGATCATGGAGCCCCTGGAGCTCGCCTCCGACAGGGCTGCCAAGGTGGACATCTCCGTCAACGTGAACGGCGGAGGAGTCATGGGTCAGGCAGCTGCCATCAGGACTGCGATCGCCCGCGGACTTGTGGAGTTCTACAAGGACGAAGAGCTCGAGAGCATGTTCAGGGCCTACGACAGGACCCTCATCATCAACGATGACCGCAGGAAGCTCCCCAAGAACCCTCTTGGACCCGGAGCTCGTGCGAAGAAGCAGAAGTCCTACAGGTGAGGTGACGGAATGATCATACCTGTCAGGTGTTTCACATGCGGTAAGGTTGTCGGATCGGCATATCCTGAGTATAAGAAACGTGTCGAAATGGGGGAGGACCCCGAGAAGGTACTCGATGACCTCGGTCTCGAGAGATACTGTTGCCGCAGGATGATCGTATCGCACGCCAACCTCATCGAGGACATTTCGCCCCTCGGATGAAGGGCCGGCCTTCGGCCGGTCACTAAACTATTTATCCTTTAAACATATTCGGCAAATTACGGGCCCATGGGGTAGCTTGGTATCCTTCATGCTTGGGGTGCATGAAACTCCAGTTCAAATCTGGGGGGGGCCCACTTATTATTGTAATCAAAATGTGGCTTGCGGGTATTCTCTGCTCACGGCCGTTGTTACGATAGGGATACAGCCGATGGACCACTCGGCCGTTCGGCGATCGGACATCGCTGCATAAAGGATCATTCGTCGTCGATGGCGAAACGTGCAGACCTTCTGACCAGTTTCGAACCATCATCCAGAAGGGATTCCAGACATATCACGGACTCGGGATCGGAGAGGCGGAGCCTGTGGTGATACCTGCCTATGGCCCATGCGGCCGTGGATCTGACCGTGGACGTCTCCGAACGCGTGAGCCTCTTGAGCAGGTCCAGGGCCTCGCCGGAACCGATACCGGAACCCGCCATCTCCCCCAGGCCCCATGCGATATTCTCCGCCACGGGATCGCATGCGTCCGCCGACATGGACATCAGGATGTCGTACACCCTCATATCCTGACATTTGTTCTGGGCCATCTTGGCGAGACACCAGGAGGCCTTCTCGAGAACGTCCTCACCTTCGGTGAATGATATCTGGAATATCTCGTCCAACGCATCCGTGCAGTCCTTGCCGGCCCTCAGATCGGACTCGACACCGGACAGGAGATCGATGGGATCGTCACTCATCCTTCTTCACCGGGATCACGGGTTTCTCTTTGAAGAACTCGCAGGACTCGTAGTCGCGTTCCCTGACGCACATCTCGTAGTCCTTGATCTTCAGGACGTCCAACCGGATACGCCTGGATTTGCAGTTCGAACAACGGCCGTCCGCGGCATGCCATAGACACTGTTTGCGCTCAGTCATCCAAACGCCTGTAATCCAACTCGTCAGACCCCACCTGCTTGGCGCGGTTCTTGGACATCATCCCCAACTCCAGCCAAGCCGCTTCCAGCACCGCTATCGGTGCGAGACAGGTCAGCGTCAGGGGCTTCTGCATCTCGGGATCCATGACCTTCCCGCCTTCGCGCTCGGTCACATCCGCCATGGTCATGACGGGCCCGATGTTCTCCGCATACTGCATCACATGTTCACAATCGGATTCCACATGGAGGTCGAGATCGCCGTCGTCGCGCATCGTGACGGTGACACGATGGACCTTGTCGCAGAATCTGGCATTGACAACTACCGTGGCCATGGTCCAGGGAAAGGGGTATAAGATAATATAATCTGTGAATCGTAAGACAGCAAACTATAACGGAGACTATGGATATCATCATGGCATGGCGATAAACTTCGATGATTACGAATGCCAGTTCTGTGGAAAGAAATCCACCAACTTCGTATTTGCGGCCTTCGTGTGCGACGATCCCGAATGCATAGAGAAGGCGAGGATCGAGAGGGGAGGTCCGGGCGGACACATGAAGAGGAAGGCCGAAGGCGGCCCCATCATCCCCAAGGACCTCGAGGACGAGATCTGATCACAACGGCCTTTCCAGGGAGAGAAGGAACTCCTTCCTCCGTATCCCTCCGGCATACCCGGTCATCCTCCCGCCGGACCCTACGACCCTGTGGCACGGCACCAGGATGAGAATAGGGTTCCTGCCCAATGCCGCCCCCACCGCACGCGGGGACGTCCTTCTTCCCAGTACGGGGGCCATACGGTCCGCCAGTTCCCCGTACGTGCACACTTCTCCGTATCCTACATCGGATAGCTCCGTATACACGGTGCGCGCGAAATCCGATACCCCGTCCAACCTGTACTCCGGGACGGTGCTCTGCCTCTCCCCGGAAAAGTAACGGTCGAACCAATCTGCGATGTGCTCCGGCGGTTCTGGAAGCGCATCGCCGCCGGTACCGAAACGTACACCGACGATCGCATCCCCGTCCATGCTTATGACCAGAGTACCGATCGGGGAATCATATCCTGTGAGAATGGGGGTCCGCATCATGACAGTGACTCGATGGGAAAGGGATATTGGCGCGGACACGTGGTCCGCGCATTGGTTTGAAGTTCAGTGCCTGAACACACGGCATCCGGTGAAGACCATGGCCATGTTGTGCTCGTTGGCGGCGTCGATGACCTCCTGATCCCTGATGGAACCTCCGGGCTGGATGATGGCGGTGACGCCGGCCCTGGCGGCCTCGTCCACACCGTCCCTGAACGGGAAGAATGCGTCGGATGCCATGACACAGCCCTCGGTGGGCTCGTTCGCCTTCATGGTGGCGATCTTGGCGGAATCGACACGGCTCATCTGACCCGCACCGATACCGACCGCGCGTTCGCCCTTGACGTACACGACGCAGTTGGACGTGACGTGCTTGGCGAGCTTCCATGCGAACAGCATGGCATCGATCTCCTCCTCGGTGGGTGCCCTCTTGGTGATGACCTGGAGCCTGTTCCTGTCCACGACGACGTCCTCGTCGGTCTGTACGAGGAGCCCTCCCTGGACCTTCTTCATCTTGTACTCCCTGACACGCTCGGAGGGGCCGATGGGCGCTCCGGTCCTCATGAGGCGGATGTTCTTCTTCCTGCAGAGGATCTCGATGGCCTCGGAGGTGAACTCGGGGGCGACGACGACCTCCACGAAGTGCTGGGAGATCTCCTGTGCCACATCCGCTTCGCAGGGACGGTTTATGCAGATGACGCATCCGAATGCGGAGAGGGGGTCGACGTTGTATGCGGTGACGAACGCCTCGTGGATGGTGGAGGCACTGGCGAGACCGCAGGGGTTGGTGTGCTTCATGACGACCGCGGTGGGCTTCTCGAAGTCCATGCAGATGTCGAGGGCCTTGTCCATATCGAGGATGTTGTTGTAGGACAGTTCCTTTCCGTGGAGCTGCTCCATCTTGGAGACGGTGGGGCCCTTGGTGAAGGGATCCGCGTAGAATGCCGCCTTCTGGTTGGGGTTCTCGCCGTACCTCAGGTCCATGACCTTCTCGGTGGGGACGGGGAACGATGCGGGGAAGCCCTGGAGGAACCGCTTGGACATCTGGTTGGCGATCATGTTGTCGTAGTTGGCGGTGACGATGAATGCCTCCGCCATGAGTCTGGAGAGCAGGTCCTCCCTGAGTCCGCCGTCGCGCATCTGCTCGAGGACGGGAGCGTACTGCTCGGGGGAGGTGATGACGGCCACGGACCTGTAGTTCTTGGCGGCCGCACGGATCATGCTGGGCCCGCCGATGTCGATGTTCTCCACGATGTTCTCCAGATCGGTGTCGTCCTTGAGGACGGTCTGCTTGAACGGATAGAGGTTCACGACCACCATGTCGATGGGCGAGATTCCTTTGTCGGCGATGGCTTCCATGTGCTCGGGGATGTCGCGCCTGGCGAGGAGTCCTCCGTGGATCATGGGGTGGAGGGTCTTGACGCGTCCGTCGAGCATCTCTGGGAATCCGGTGACATCGGACACCTCGACGACGTCGATACCGTTCTCCTTCAGGAGCCTGTATGTACCGCCGGTAGAGATGATTTCGACACCGAGTGAACATAGGTCTTTCGCAAAATCTACAATTCCCGTCTTATCGGAAACGCTGATAAGTGCTCTCTTAACTGTTACTGCCATCGGACTATCTCCAACTGCGCACTGTTCACAGTGCGCGTCTCGTGATATCCGTACCCGACTTAAAGATTATCTGGTGGCACTGAGGCCCACCTGTGCGGAGGATACCCAAAACACCTCCACGTCATGGAAGCCCGCTTCCTCCAGAAGACGGATGTGCTCGTCCACGGGACGGGGGTTGTACTCCACGCCGTACCTGTTCAGGAACGCCTCCGCCTCCTCCTCGTCACGGCCGTTCTCCAGCAGGAACGTCTTCAGCCTCGCCCTCTGGATCCTGCGTCCGGCCTCGGTCCTGGCACCTACGTTCTCCGTGGTGATCAGTATGCCTCCGGGACGGAGGATCCTGTGACACTCCGAGAGCACGTTGGCGTGTCCGGCATCGTCATAATAGTGGTTGGACTGGATACATGTGACCACATCCGCGGAAGAATCGACGACACCCATGTTGTCGGAACTGCCCCATACGTATCTCATGTTGGCGTCGCCGAGTTTGAACTTGGCAAGTGCCAGCATATCCTTGGAAAGGTCCAGCAGCACGTACTTCGCATCCGGGTACACGGTCCTTGCGGTCATGACCATGTTCCCGGTTCCGGAACCGACGTCGATCCAATCGTTGACTTCGACTCCCGAATGTACCACGACATCCAGACATTCGTCTACCAATTGTCTGTATTTGGGAATCGTGAAATCGATCATCTGGTCGTACTGTTCCGGCGAGGGCTGGGTCATGAGGACCGAATTGAATCGATAAGATATAGGGTTGTTGCTCGTTCGATAATACTGATTGCGGATTTCGTATGATTTTTATGAAAATGATACGATTTACGGCATCGTTTTCCTGTATAACGTCCGTCCGTTATTTTTTGTACCCTGCACCTGTATGGATGCGGACCTTAGTGAAATTGAAATAGTAGCAGTCAATCAACCATTTAAGCCGAGATAGCCAAGCCCGGTATGGCGGCGGTCTCGAAAACCGCTGGGCCCGGCCCTCGGGAGTTCGAATCTCTCTCTCGGCGCCATCTCACTTTTCCGAATCTTCACATGATGAGGGGACTCTTTCGCCATGGAAGCATACCCCTCCGCAAAGAACCACGGACATAGGAAATGAAGCGATGACTCTGCCCATCGACCTCTGATACGGCCTGCACCTCCGGCCTCCCGTGAAGAGACTTCAACGGAACGGACCTTCCCGTTCCGGCATTCACTTCTTCTTCGGAGGCTGTCTCTTCAGTCTCCTTCCCGGGAGCGGTTTCTCGGCCTTCTCGTTGTAATCCACCTTGGTGCGCTTACCGCTGTTCCCGATGGTGCTCCTGGCGGACACATCGAGGTGCTTCTGCGAGATCCCGATCTCGTTCAGTTCCTGACGGACGGCCTTGGCCTTCTCCGGATGCTTCATGTTCAGAAGGATCAGATACGAACGTGCGGCGGACATCAGGAACATCTCGTTGACGTCCCCGCGGTATGCGAGATCCAGGAGGAGGTCGTATGCGCTTCCGATGTCCGATGTGAGCTCGTCGTACTGTTCCGGATCGATGACCATGGATCTGAACATGTATGCCTGTGCCAGCGCTTCCTTGAGACGCTTGTCCTTGTTGGGCGATGCGGACAGGGTGTCGATGACCTTGGTCATCATCTCCTTGAATCCGTCGGGCAGCGGGCGTCTCATGTTCTGCTGGTAGCGGATGTTGCTCATGACCGCGTACGCCTCGGCCTCGGGCTTACCGTACCTCCTGGCTATGTCCTCGGCATCGTTCAGGAGCTCCTCGGCGAGATTGTCGTCGCCGCCCCTGGACAGCTTCTCCGCGTAATAGCCCATGGCATCCACCAGCTCCACGACCTTGTATTCGGGAGTGTCCGGGTCCTGCTCGAGCAGCCTCTTCCTCTCGTCGATGGACTTGACGATGTATCTCTCCTCGGCTTCGCTGTCGCACCTCTTGCCGCAGATGCCGCGGAGAGCGTCGTATGCGATGACGCGGATGTACGGGTCGGGATAACCGGACGTGTCGCCGTCCCCGATGATGGCCAAGGCATCCTTGAGATGCGTTTCCGCGGACGCGTTGTCCTTCTTGGTCCACAGGAGACCGCGCTTCACCTTCAGCGATGCCACGCTGATGCTCTTGATGCCGTCCAGATCGATCAGCGCACTGTCGTAGATCTTCTGTGCCAGATCATAATCGGAACGTGCGGATGCGAATGCGGCGCAGAGGGATGCCTGATCGCAGTACTGCTCTGAGACATCCTCTCCGTCCTCGAACATGGTGCGTACGAGCCTCAGCGATTCAGTGGCTATGTTCTCCGCGAGGACCTCCCTCCCGGTGTTGTTGTATGCCGTGGACAGATCGTTCTTCAGGGCTATGACCGCGAGCCTGTCCTCCAGGGACGTCCTGTCGGGACCGAACCCGTCCAGTTTAGCCAGTATGCAGCGTACCGACGGCTCTATCTCGTAATACTTCCCGTTGTTCTCGGACACGGTCTCCATGTCGCCGTTGCTCTTGAAGCTCAGCTGGATCCTCGTCCGTCCGCAATCCTTGCAGACGATCGTGGCGCCCTCGGTGAAATCTATCGAGGCGGTGCCCCCGCATACGGGACAATCATACTCGGTACCTGCATAGTCCGGCTCGCTATCGCACATCGGGAGATTATGCACAACGTCCGATAAATAAGGTGTGCCAGACAAAAGAAAAATAATGGGGTGGAAGGGGTTTATTTGGTACCTGTGACCGCATCGTTGATCTTGTCGAGGATGGTCTTCTTCTTGCCCTTCTTGGTGGTGCGGGAAGCATCCTCCCCGTCCAGCTTCAGAAGGAGTTCGCGCTCCTCGTCGGTGACCTTCTTCGGCACATCGATCCTGACACGGACGAACATGTCCCCGCGGGAGGACGACGAACCGGAGCGCGGGAGTCCCTCTCCGGGGATCCTCAGCACAGAACCCACCTGCGTACCCGCAGGTATGTTCATCTCCACGTTCTTGCCTCCGAGCGTCTTGACAGTGGCCTTGCCTCCGAGCACCAACTTGGGGTAGGTGGTGGTCACACCGGTCCACAGGTTGACGCCGTCGCGCTCGAACACACTGTTGGGACGTACGTGTATCGAGAGGATGAGATCTCCCGGAGGCCCTCCGTTCTGACCTGCATCCCCTGCGCCGGGGACCCTCATGCGGGAACCGTCGTCCACGCCCTTGGGGATGTTGACCTTGAGCTTGGTCTTCTTCTGGACCGCACCCTGTCCGCGGCAGTGGGGGCACCTCTCGTCGTACGTCTTACCCTTCCCGTTACAGGAAGGACATTCGACGACCTGCACCATCTGTCCGAACGGGGAGTTGCGGACCATCTGGACCTGTCCGCGCCCGCCGCACTTCTGGCACTGTTTGACGTTGCCGTCCTTGCCTCCGGTACCCTTGCAGGGCTGGCATGACACGGTGTGGGGGATCTCGATCTCCAGTTCCTTGCCGTTGAGGACGTCCGCCAGTTCGATCTCCACATTGTACATGATGGAGTCTCCCTGGGACGGACCTCCGCGGGACTGGGACCTTCCCCCTCCGCCGAAGAACATGTCGAAGATGCTTCCGCCGAAGAGGTCGCTGATGTCATCGAAGTGCGTGAAGTCGTTCATGCTGAAGCCGCCGGATCCGAACTGACCGTTGAGTCCGTCGTGACCGTACTGGTCGTAGATCCTGCGCTTCTCCGGATCCGAAAGGACCTCGTAAGCCTCGGAGATCTCCTTGAACTTCTCCTCCGCGACCTCCTTCGGGTCCTTGGAGACGTCCGGGTGGTTCTCGCGGGCGAGCTTACGGTATGCGCGCTTGATGGTATCCGCATCGGCGTCCTTGGAGACGCCCAGCACTTCGTAGTAGTCTCTAGGCATGATCACTCGTCATCCACGATCTTGTAGTCGGCGTCCACGAAGTCGCCGTCGGACTTCTTGGACTCCTGGCTCTGCTGCTGTCCGGCCGGTCCGGATCCGCAGTCGCAACCGCCCTGGGCCTGCTGCTCCTTGGCTGCCTGCTCGTAGATCTTCTGGGAGATGGGCTCCATCGCCTTGTAGAGGGCGTCCATCTTCTGCTTGATCTGCTCGACGTCCTTGGATGCCTGTGCGCTCTCGAGATCGGTGATGGCGGCCTCGATCTTGGCCCTCTCCTCGTTGGTGACCTTGTCCCCGAGCTCCTCGAGGGACTTCCTCACGCTGTAGACGGCGGACTCGGCCTGGTTGATGATCTCGATCTCCTCACGCTTCTTCTTGTCGGCATCGGCGAACTGCTCGGCCTGCTTGACCATGTTGTCGATCTCCTCCTTGCTGAGCTTGTTGGAGGATGCGATGGTGATCTTCTGCTCCTTTCCGGTACCCTTGTCCTTTGCAGTGACGTTGATGATACCGTTCGCGTCGATATCGAAGGTGACCTCGATCTGGGGGACACCGCGGCGTGCGGGCGGGATGCCCTCGAGCGAGAACCTTCCGAGCGAGGTGTTGTCCGCTGCCATCTCCCTCTCTCCCTGGACGACATGGATCTCCACAGAGGGCTGGTTGTCCACCGCGGTGGAGAACACCTGGGACTTCCTGGTGGGGATGGTGGTATTCCTGTCGATGAGCTTGGTGGCGATGCCTCCGAGGGTCTCGATACCGAGAGACAGGGGGGTGACATCCAGCAGGAGGACGTCCTTGACGTCTCCGGACAGGACCGCACCCTGGATGGCCGCACCCATGGAAACGCACTCCATGGGGTCGATTCCGCGCTGGATCTTGGGTCCGACGATGTTCTCGACGAAGTTCTGGACGATGGGCATCCTGGTGGGTCCTCCGACCATGATGATCTTGTCGAT
>JBJEZZ010000037.1:0-3167 GCA_051887655.1 Candidatus Methanomethylophilaceae archaeon
CTCGGACCCATCTTATCGGTCAATATACCGCTGGGGATCTGCATTATCGTGTATGCGTACAGGTACGCCGACGCGAGCAATGCGACCTCCGCACCCCCCACTCCGAACGCCTCCTGGAGTGTCGATGAGATCGAACCTCCGGTCGTCCTGTGGAAATATACGAAGAAGTATGCTATCGCCAGAACTGCGAATATTATCCAACGATAGCTGAGCACTTTGCTCTTCTTTGCTTGTTCGATTGCCATTAGGTAAGCCTCCTTTCTTAGTTACATTGTTGGGCAAAGACTAGGATCGGATGTACCTGTATCCAACACCGCAATAGATAGTATTTAATAATACCGTCCAACATGTTCGTGCCAAGCTTCTGCCAATTGCAATAAATAACTGAACTATCATTCCCTACCTATGCAGTATGTGAAGATGCTGATCGACAGAAGGCTCCACGGAAAGGAACCTGACGGACATCCGTGTCACCAGCTCCTTCCGATAAGATTCGACAGTCCCGGACTGTCCGTGAAGATCGTACAATGTTCGTTCCTCTCCGAAGGGGCGGGCTGTTCCATCATCAAGATCACCGATACCGACGGGGAATACGAGGACGAACTCCACAACTACGTGGACCACAACAACATGAAGGGCGAATGTTCCATCATCAAGATCTCCAGGAACAGGTATCTCGCCACCGTCATGAACAACAACTGCGAACTCGCGCAGATCCTCTCCCGTTCCGGATGCTTCCTCACATCCGCCAAACCAGAGGATGACAATCTGATCTATTGGGACCTGTTCGCTCCCAACAAGGCGTACATCAACAACCTCATCGAACAGATGAGGGAACGCGGATACGGCATCAAGAAGCTCATATCCACGGAATACAGCGAGGATGCATATCTGACCAACAGACAGGAGGAGATCATCCGTTATGCCTTCGACAACGGATACTACGAGGTTCCCAAGAGGATCAATCTCGACGATCTCGCCAACAAGTTCGGGATCTCCAAATCCACCGCGAGCGTGATCATACGCGACGCGGAGAAGAAGCTCATCACCTATTGTCTGACGTCCAAGGAGAGCCGCTACGATTCCGAATAGGTATCGGTTTCATGTCAGTCCGAATGATGAAAAAGGAGATACCCGTACCGCGGTCATCGTACGGTACGGAATAAATGGTTTCAGAGTTCCTAGCTTGTTCACTGTTACGGTCGTCCGGTACCCTTTCCGGATACCGTAAGGTGTTTCGGTGGACCGGGGGATATGTCCCCGGCCACCCGGAAGTTCCTTAGAACATCCGCGGCTCAGGGTTTCTTCCAGTTCCTGATGGCGTTGACCATCGCCCAGACGTTCTCTTTCTTGATGAGTGCGGACATTCCGCATCCTGCGGAGATGATGTTGAATCCCGCATCCGCGGAGTGTATGGCCGCGGCCGCGGTCTCCTCGGGCGTTCCCATCAGCAGCGGTTTGACGACTCCGACGTTACCGATCAAAGCGGCCCTCTTGTTGACCAGTTTGACGGCCTCGAAGGAATCAGTCTTCTCCTCGAGACTGCATCCGGTGGCACCGGATTTCAGCATGTTGGGGAGCATGGGGAGCATGTTACCGCAGATGTGGAGGATCTGCATGGTCTCCTTCAGCGGCTCGTACACGTACCTGAGGTTGGGTGCCGCGAACTCGTCGAACATGTCTGGCGAGATCATATCGTACGATGCCGTGGGTTCGGACATCTGGATGGCGTCGACACCGAGGGTCTCCACCTGCTCCAGCCACATCCTCTCGTAGTCGGCGGCGAACTTGGCGAACCTGTGTGCCACGTCGGGCTCCGTAATGGTCCAGAGGATCAGCCCCTCGGTACCCGCCAGGTGTCCGGCGATGGTGAACGGTCCCGTCACACCCAACAGTGTGGGCAGGTCCTCCTTCCTCTCCTTGATGATCAGTTTGGCGGCCTCGAAGACCTCTGCGTTCCTTCCCAGTTTCATGATGTCCTTCGGGTCAGGAAGCTCGAGGTTCGCATCGGGATCGCCCTTGTACGGACTTCCTTTCACCATGGGTGTGGAGTTGATCTTTCCGAGGTCAACGGTGCATCCGAGTGCCTCGGCCTCGTACGAGAGACAGTAGGGTACTCTGACGGATTCCAGACCGAGGAACTTGTACGCTCCGAGTGCGATGTTCGCCATCTGCCTCGCGGATTTGTGCGCCTCGGGCCAATAGGAGTTCGTATGCTCCATCAGCTCGGTGGTGGCCGTGGTGGTCATTCCGCAGACCGGTGGTCTGTCGACCTCCTTGCACCTCATAGCAAGCATAAACCTTTCACGTGGAGTTAATTCTGACACTTCAATCACCTAGGTTCCTACCCAGTCTTTGCCCGTTTCAAATCACGCCGTGAAAGATAGATATAAAATATTACGAACATGTTCGACGGTTTTTCGAGGTATTATTTAAGAATAATTATTATTTGTAACGTAATACAAAATCGGGATCCGCAGGATACTCCGACTTATGGAAGGGATGATGCCGGAGGAGGACCTCTGGCCGTAATTGAAAAAATCAGAGCACGCCGGCCATCGAGAGGAAGTACTCGTGAACGGACGTGTCCCCGGTGAGTTCCGGATGGAACGCGGTGGCGAGCTGCTTCCCATACCTGACGGCGACGATGCGTCCGCCGTGCTCGCACAGGACGTCCACTCCGGGATCGCAGGACTCCACACAGGGAGCGCGGATGAACTCCAGCGGGATCCTGCCGATGCCCTTGAAATCGTCCTCCGCGGAGAAGCTTCCCAGCTGTCTGCCGTATGCGTTCCTCTTCACGGTCACTGGGAGCGTACCGATGTGCTTGCGTCCGTCGTTGGAAATCCTCTCCGCAAGGAGGATCATGCCCGCGCATGTACCGAAGACCGGCATGCCGTCGGCGATCATCCTGCGTATGGGATCCATCAGACCGAGCTCGTTCATCAGTTTGCCCATGACGGTACTCTCCCCTCCGGGGAGTATGAGTCCGTCCATGCCACGATCCAGATCGGAGAGCTTCCTTATCTCGAAGCAGTCGACGCCGAGGGACCTGAGGACATCCTCATGTTCGATGAACGCACCCTGTACCGCCAGGACACCGATGGCCATTACTGACCGCGCTCCGCCATCTTGATGTTCTCGAGCTTCTCGATCTCATCCTTGTT
>JBJEZZ010000038.1:0-3106 GCA_051887655.1 Candidatus Methanomethylophilaceae archaeon
AACGCCCTCAAGAGGGTCGTGAAGAGGGACATGATCACTCCCGCCAGCATGAGCGTGAGGATCGGGTAGTCCCCGCCGAAGCTCATGAATCCGAATATGGGATCCAGGAGCTTTCCGATGACGTGATCGTTCCCGTCGATGAAGTAGACCAGGAGGATCACGATCATCGTGATCATCATGTACTTCATCGGACCCATATCGGGCATGGGTGGCTGCTGGGGCTGGCCTTCAGCCATGATCACTCACCGCCCAGTATACCCCTCATGACAGGGTGCATCTCCATCATCTGTTCGCGACCCATAGCTTCGTAGAAGTGGATCATGATACTGACAGCCAGCAGCACTCCGGTTCCGCTCGCGCTTCCGACGGTACCGACCAGATCGGACAGTGCCGCCAGGGCTCCGATTATGGCACCCGAGAGGACCGTGATGGTCGGGATGTACTTGTCCAGGACACGTTCGAGGATACGCGGGTCCTTACGGAATCCGGGCATCTGCATACCGCTCCTCTGGATCTGTCTGGCGACCGAGTCGGCACCCATACCCGTGGTACTGATCCAGAACTTGGCGAACAGGATCGAACCCAGGACCATCACGCAGAAGTACACCAGCACGTGCATCAGGTTGAGCAGCGGCGAGTGTCCGTTGGAGTAGTTGACGGGGTCGAGTATCGGCATGAGCCAGGAGGACACTCCCTGAGGCGCCGACAGATACCATGCGAGACCTCCGGACGCGGACGTCTCGCCGGCCGCGAAGTATCCCAGATTGCCGTTGCTTCCGAGGAGCGGGATACCGCTCAGGAAGTCGTTGCTGTAGAACAGCAGGGCGATCATGCTGACGTTGGCGAGCAGCGCGGACATAAGGATGACCGGGATGTTGCTCGCGTACAGCAGCTTGATGGGATATCTTCCCCTGGCACCTCTGGCACCTCCGTGTGCCAGCGGCAACTCTATGCGTGTGGATTCCAGATATGCCACGAACAGGAAGATCGCTATCGTACCGATCAGCGCGATCATCGGGTTGGGCTGCTGGAGGAATATGATGTCGTAACCCTGCGACGCCATCTCGGAGGGCGAACAGTTCATGATGACGTATATCGCCTTGGGGATGGCTCCCGCCGGAGGATTTGAAAGACTCATGGCCTGCGAGGCATCCACTGCGTACCAGTTGAACGTACCCGTGAACAGCTGCTGAGCCACTCCTGCCGCGATGAACAGCGAGATACCGCTTCCGATACCCCACTTGGAGATGAGCTCGTCCATGAGGAAAACGATGTAGGATCCCAGGAAGAGCTGGAGGACGATGAGACCCTTGGCACCGAAGCTGCCGAAGGTCGACACGAACTGATCCGAGGGCACCAGGTAACCGAACACCTGGGGCACGGCCTCGAATATGATCATGAAGATGACGACCAGCTTGAGCACCGACTGATAGCACGCCTTGTCCTTCTTGTTTGTGAGATCCAGTTTAATGATTTTTGCTCCGGTGAACAACTGCATTATGATGGATGCAGTGACAATCGGACCGATTCCGAGTTGGAGGAGGGATCCGGAGGATCCGGCCATGATCGTTCTGTACTGAGCGAACAGATCCAACGTCTCGGCCTGGTCCAGACCGTAGATGTAGACGTTCGTCATCACGAAGTATAGCACGAGTACGACGACGACCCACATCATCTTGGTCCTGAAGTGCACGTGGCCTTCAGGACGGGTGACTGTGGGAAGTCTGTCGGAGATCGGCTTCAGCTTGTAAAGCATACTGACCGTTTCTTCCGCCATATCCCTCTCCTCGTGTTTACTCGTCCTCAGATTCGACTGCGTCACCGGTGTCGACGGATCCGCCTGCGGCCTCGACCTTCTCGATGGCGCCTGCGGAAGCCTTGGAGACGGAGACATTCACCTTGATGGCGATGTTTCCGGTTCCGAGCAGCTTGTCGATACCTGCCTCGCCGAGATCGACGTCGTACGCACCGTCATCGCCTTTGGTGGCGAATCCGTTTGCCACGTAGCTCTCGATCTGCTCTTCGAGCTCGGACACGTTGATGGTGCGGTTGGCCTCGACCATGCACTGGGGCCTCTTGAATCCGTGGCGTCCGAAGTGGTCCCTGTCGTACTTCAGCATGTGGATCTTCTTGGTCTTGCCGAGACCGGCCTGACCGTGTCCACCGATGATACCGGCACCCCTTCCGGACTTCTTACCGCGTCCGTGGGTCCTCAGTCCCCTGAACTTCTTTGTTCTGCTAGGCATTGTATTCCCTCACAGCATCCTGGCGATGAGCGCGTTGATCGCGTCGCCCCTGTATCCGAGTGCTCCACCGTTCTTGTACGAGCGCTTGTTGCCCTCGTATCCCTTGACGGGAGGGTGGAGACGGAAGACGGGCTTACCCTTCTCCAGGTCCTTCATCCTGTAATCGTTCTCGATGATCGCCTTGGCGAGCTCCTCGACGGTCTTGAAGTCGGAGTTCTCGGCAAGGTACTCATCGGTGATCATCCTGTCGCCCTCGAGCCTTCCGCGGACGCGGATGAGCTTGGTGAGGGTCTCCTCGTTGATCTCGCCGTAGGTCGTGTAGTCCTTGATCTTCTGGAGCATACCCTTGGTGACAGCGTTCTCGGGAACGATGGCACAGTGGTTCACCTTGTTGATCCCAAGGAGCTTCATCGTGTACTCGATGTCGTAGTTGACATCGGGCTGACCGCGGACACGGATAACTGCATAAGCCATTCTCACACCTCCGTGGTTTCGGACTCCGCATCTGCGATTCCCACAGGTCCGGAGACGATGTTCTGCTTCTTTGCCTGTTCCTCGGTGACCCTGAGCGTGGAGGTCATCCTGAGTGCCTCGAAGGTCGCCATCGCGTAGTTGACCTTCGTCTGGGTGTTACCCCTGGCGAATCCCCATGCATCGCGGATACCCGCGAGCTTGAAGAGCTGCTTCGCGACATCACCGACTGCAAGACCGATTCCGCGGGGAGCGGGCTTGATGGACACGGTGACGGATCCGCAGGATCCCTGTACCTCGAACGGGAGCGAGTGGGGCTGACCGCATCCGCACTCCCAGGATCCGCATCCTCTCTTGATCTCGATGATGTTGAGCTT
Organism: Candidatus Methanomethylophilaceae archaeon; assembly: GCA_051887655.1. GTDB lineage: Archaea > Thermoplasmatota > Thermoplasmata > Methanomassiliicoccales > Methanomethylophilaceae > SIG5. Next base: position 3,095 of record JBJEZZ010000038.1, read on the forward strand.
GGCGTTGTCGAT
>JBJEZZ010000039.1:0-12692 GCA_051887655.1 Candidatus Methanomethylophilaceae archaeon
CGCCTTCTTGAGGAGGTCCCTCGGGACGAATCTGTCGTATTTCCCCGAACAGAGGTCGTAATTGTTGAGGTCCAGTATCCTCTCCGGATCCGCTTCGTCCATGTATGATATCCTGTCGGAGATGCTCTCGGCCGACATGTCCGTGGCGATCTCCATCACGTACGGTTCGAAGTACCGCAGGACCTTCACGCCCTCCATGTTCTCCAGCATCAGTCTGACCGTACGGAATCTCTTGGAACCCTTCCACATGAATATCCTCCATCCCGATTCGGTCGCCCTGAAACCGTCCGCGTTCCCGTACAGCTCCCTCGCCTCGTACAGCATCGGGCGTGCGGATCCGGAAAGGTATCCGTCGTGTCCGTCCTCCGAGAGGATGAGTATCATCCTCTCCATCACCCTGCGGTGGATGTCGGGTACGGTACCTCTTGTACCCGTGGCACGTGTCTTGTCGGAAGGTTCCGCCTCCGCCCTTCTCCCTCCCGGTTCCACGTACACTATCCTCCATGCGGAACCGTCGATGATCACTATGTCCCCCATCTCCGGCACATGGTCGATCGTTCCTACGATCTTTCCGAGATGTACGATCTCCGTTTCGGACACGGTGCGGAAGACGGTATGGAAATCCTTGGCGAACGCCACCCTCTCCCCCTCTGGTCCGATGAGGATGGTACGGTCGTCGGTCATCATGAGGATGCGGGTGTCGATGCAATGTACCAGCAGGCGTCTGTACTCCTCGCGGCCTATGTTCCTGAAGGGATACTGCGACAGCACGTCGCGTTCCAGATCCGTCCATCTGGCACCTATGCCCGGACGCAGGTATTCCAGCGTCTGGTGGAACAGAAGTCCGTATGGCCGTACGGACGCCTCCGGAGGTTCGCACCACCCTTCGTCCACGGCCAGTTCCACCTCCGCTATCGCTTTGATGAGGTTCATGCGACCGATCATGTGGGGCAGATGCCTGTCATCGTCCTCCCTGCAGATCACCGCCATGTTCTGATCGTTTCCGCGCCTTCCGGAACGTCCCATCCTCTGGAGCAGGGGCGAGCATCCGTGTGGGGGATCAATCTGGATTATCCTGTCCATGCCACCGATGTCGATGCCCATCTCCAGGGTGGACGTGGATACGACGGTGACCATCCTCTCTTCGGATCCCAGGGCGCGTTCTATGTTCCTCCTCATCTCCGGGGATACGCGTCCGTGATGGAGATACACCTCCTTCCCGGAGCCCATGACATCCGACACCTTCTTCAGCGACCTGTACACCTTCTCCGCCGTGTCCCTGCTGTTGGCGAACACTATGCATCTGTGTCCGTCCGTGAGACGGAACAGCATCCTGTAGAATGAGGCGACGGCGGAATCCCTGGGTCCTTTGCCGTCCGGGGAATCGGACGGCGGGAAGCGTATGCAGGTGACGGCTACGTTCCTGCCCGGAACGGAATCGCCGGTGATCACCGACACCTCCCTGTCCCTTCCCGCGGAGATCCATTCGCCTGTGGACGCTCCGTCGTACAGCGTGGCAGAGAGACCTATCCTCACGGGTCTGCAGGATGCGATCCTCTCCACCCTGTCGAGACAGCATAGCAATTGAAGGCCCCTGTCCGAGTCCATGAACGCGTGCATCTCGTCTATTATGACGAATCTGAGTCCGCGGAACATCCTCCTCACGGAATCCGGATCGTTGCCGATCAATGCCTGAAGGGATTCGGGGGTCATCTGCAGGACCCCTTTGGGGTCACGTTTCACCCTGTCCTTCACGTTGGAACCCATGTCCCCGTGCCAGCCGGTCACCTCCACGCCGGATTCCGAGAGGAGTTCGGAGAGTCTTCCGTATTGGTCGTTGATCAGCGCCTTGAGGGGGCTGATATACAGCGCCCCTATCCCCTCGGGGGGATCGGACCACAGCGACGTCAGCACCGGTATGAACGCGGCCTCGGTCTTGCCGCTGGACGTCCCGGACGATATCACGATATCGCGTCCGCCGTCCCTGACGGCCTCGTACGCCGCCTCCTGTATGTCACGGATGGAATCCCATGCGTTGCGGTGGATGTACTCCCTGATGAACGGAGGGAGTTCCTGGAACATGCTCATATCTCGAGGTCCTTGAACAGGTCGTCGTCGGGATTCGCGTCGGCCTCGACCGTCCTTCCCCTGATGAGGTCGTAGAATCCCTTGTCCGGATTCTGCATCATGGTGTCCATCAGGCTGATGACGTCCCTGGTGATCTCCCTGGGGGTCACCATGCTGGCGGATACGGACGATGTGACCACGGTGCGGAGATAGTCCTCCAGCATGGCATCGTCTATGCCGGACGTCCATCCGTGCCTCTGTTCGTACAGGTCCCTGACCGTCCTGAGGAGGACGAATATGTCCTCGTTGCTGAGCGGGCGCAGCGTGATCACCGGGCCCATGTAGTTGTCCACGTCGTTCTCGTAACGTCCCGCGGAGAGCCTGGAGCGGAGCGCCTCGTAGCTGTACAGCCCCCTGTTCTGGTCCTCGATGAACTCCGGCGTACCGCACAGGTACACGGACAGATGGGACGATTTGCCCTGCATTATGTCGTTGAGTATGGTGAGCATGCGCTCGTAGTTGTTCGAACGGGACACCTTGCTCTGTATCTTGTACAATACGACGCCCTCGTCGATGAACACGATCAGTCCCTTGTATCCCGCATTGACGGACACAATGGCCAGAAGTTTGATCATATCGTACCAGTTGGAATCGTCCGGTATGGACGATACGCCGAGTACGGACTTCGCATCGCGTTTGGAATCGTATTCGCCCTTGAACCACCTGAGCGCATCCGACCCGTCCCCTCCCTCGGATACGGAATCGCGGTATGCGGCGATGGCCTTCACGACATCCCTCGCGAACGGGAGATGCGACATGTCATCCGGGACCGCGGAGAGGTCGCATCCCCTCTTCCCGACGGAGTCTATGTAATCCGTGATCACGGATTCCAAAGCTCCGCCGTCCGGTCTCGATCTGACCGCGGTGTTCTTCACGAGCTCCCTGTACGTGGCCAATCCTTCTGATTTGCTGCCGGTGAGTCTGCGGTTGACGGAGAGGTCCGCGTCCATGACGGCGAATCCCCTTTCCATCGCATTGTTCCTGACCATCTGCATCAGGAAGCTCTTACCGTTGCCGTAACGTCCGGAGATTATCCTGAACGCGCCTCCGCCTTCCGCGGTGGCCTCCATGTCGCTCACGAAGGTCTCGGTCTCCTTCCTTCTTCCCACGGCTATGTATTCGAGGCCGCGTCTGGGCACCACTCCGGAGGAGAGTGCGTTGAGCATGGTCACAAGTGTGCGTTTCGGTATCTCCGGCATCCCAACATCTCCGACACGTCGTCGACGTACTCTGGTATAATTCTTCCGTCCTCCACGATGATGTCGTTGACGGCACCCATGGCACGCGTGTTGATCTCCTTCTCGACGGCCGTCCTCACGAATCCTACGCTGGACAGGTATGCGTCCGTATCCCCGTTCATCGCGGCGTTCAGATAGTCCCACATGACCTCCGACAGGGATTCGGCGAGTCCGTCCCATCCGTCGCGTTCCGTTGCGACAGTAATAATGACATCCTCCTTCGGATCGGTATCCGCATCCTCTTCGGAGATGCGCATCATCTCCGTGACCGCTTTCAGATCCTCCTCGGAACGCAATATCTCGTCCCTGTCCAATCCGAACCCGGTCATGGATTCGGACGGGGCCTTCCCGAGGTCGTATTCGGAGATGCAGGCCATTACCGTCGTGCGGATCACGTCGTTGCCGCGATCCGGCATGCCTACGTTCCTGTAGCGTGTGCAGAGGACCATCCTGGCGATGTCGATGATTATCTTCCCGCCGATGCTGTCCTCGAATCCCGTCGGGACCTGCAGTATCATCCTCCTGCGCTTCCCGCCGTACGATAGTCCGGAGTACACCGGGATGGATACCGTCGACGTCCCGCCGAGCATGTCGCGGAGCCCTATGCCCAAGAACCTCCTGATCTTCCTGTCCACCTTCGACAGCGCCGTGTTGAACACGGCGTCCGCACGTCCGTCGGTCTGCAGGGGACAGTCGAGTTCCGCCAGGAGGATGACGGAGTTGATGGGGACGTAATCCGCTCTTTCCTTTCCGAGGGCGGACATCAGGGCATACCTCATCAGATCGAGGTCGTTCATCAGCAGTACCGGAGGTATCTCCGTCCTCTTGATGATGGACATGCATACGCACGCATCGCCGACGAATCCGATCATGCGCCTGTTCAGGTGATGATATCTCCTCACCAGGTCCGCCAGTATCTTCACGTCCCTGTGCGGGTTGTCGCAGACGGTGGCGATCTCCGATGCCAGCAGTATGACGTATCCGAGGTCCGCCTCGGGGAACGTGCCGCTGCGGACGCATCCCCTCCAGTACAGATAGTATTCCAGGGATTCGCGGCTCATCGTACGGTACGTGACATACGCCTTCCCCGACGGTACGTATCCGCACTTCCTGCCGTCCGCATCCCTGTAGCGGAGGACATCCTCCTCCGTCAGTCTGGACATCAGCGAGTCCGCGGGAGGGGTCCGCGAGAATTCGGCCATGGCCCTCCTCCTGTCGGACCCGACGGGTCTGTCTCTTGCCATCTGTTCTCCGATCAGAAATCGGGGTCTTCGGCGAGTTCCTTGATGAGCATCGGGATCATGTATCCCGCGTTCAGGTCGAATGCGGGTTCGGGCTGGAGCTTCCTGACGTAATCGGTGTAGTACTTGTCCTTCAGGATGTAGAGGAGCTCCTTCTCGGTCTTGCCGGACCTGAATCCGTAGACGATCTCCTTCGCACCTTCGACGGCGAGCTCCCTGGAGGCGGACAGCAGTCTCTTGCACCTGTCGCCGGTGACGATACCGGTGTGGGGGATCAGCATGCTGTCGATGTCGAGGGAGAGCGCCTTGTCGATGGAATCCAGGCTCATCCTGTATCCCACGAGGTACTGGCAGGCGAGCTTCTCGTCGCCGATGTAGACTCCGAGCGTCTCGCAGGAGAGCAGGAGCTTCTCCTCCTCGGAGTAGAAACCGATGGAGCATTTCGTGTGTCCGGGGAATCCGTACACCTTGAACCTGAAGTCGCCGAGGTCGACGGTGTCGCCTTCTTTCACTATGATGTCCACGCGGAGCTGGTCGATGAGGTCCTCGTACTCCTTCACGCCGTACATCTGTGCCGCCGCGGCGTTCATCTTCTTCATGGTGGCCCTCGCACCCTCCCTGACGATGACGTTGGCGGTGTGGTCGTTGGCCACCACCTTGACGTCCGGGAAAGCCCTGGTGCAGTATGGTGTACCTGAGAGGTGGTCGTAGTGCGAGTGTGTGAGCAGGATATAGTCCAATCCCCTGTCGCCGAGCACTTTCCTGATGTTGTCGACGAGTGCATTGCCGCAGAAGGAGAATCCGTTGTCCAGCAGGAAGGTCGTGTTCTCGGAGACGAAGAGGAAACCCTCGCCTCCCGTGGCCGGACCTACGTTGGTGACGGTGTAGTCGACATTCTTCCCTTTCACTTCGACGGTCTGCATACAATCCAATTTGGTTTCCATCTGTTCACACCTCTGTATTATGACCTTCCCAATATCTGCAGATATATAGGATATGCGAAAGAACTCAATCTTTCACGATGAGCGATGCGACCGCCGCGACGGCCGAAAGCACCGCGCCGACGATCATGGTGACGGTGAAACCGTTCATGAACACGTCGGGAGCCAATCCGTCGATCGGTATCCCTCCCGCGTTGGCGAAGGCGGCGAACATGGCCGCGAACAGTACGGTCCCGACGGTCGAACCGAGGTATCCCGCCTCGTTGACCATGGTGGAACCCATCTCCTTGCTCTCCCCGGTGGTGGACTCTATCACCCTGGAGGACATCGGGCCGCCGCAGAAGGACCAGGTCAGCCCCATGAACACCAGCGCCGCCAGGTATACGGGCAGTACGAGTCCGTCCATCGATGCGATCATGACCATGCCCGCGCACAGGAAGAGGCAGCTTCCGACACAGAACCATCTCCTTCCCGTGTTGTCGGACCATTTCCCCACGGGCATGCCCGTGAGCACGGTGATCAGCGGGGGTATGAACAGGAACGCACCGGAGACCGCGCTGTCCAATCCGAGGCATATGGTCATGTAGAACGGCAGGAGGTACAGTAGCCCCATGTACACGACGTTCACCAGGAAGTAGCTCAGCAGGTTCAGGTCGAACGCGCGGTTCCCGAATATCGAGAGCGACAGGATCGGTCCGTCACACTTCTTTTCCTGGCGTGCGAACAGCAGGAACGATACGATCGCTATGACTGCTGATATCACCATGACCGTCATGTCGCCCAGGTTCTCCAGGGCCATCACCAACGACACTATGGAGACGAAGAGCCAGACGGCCCCGACCGAATCCACGTGCGTACTCTCCCCCTTCCCGTCCTGCGGCATCCTCATGTGGAGCAGTACGATCAGCAGCAGGCCGATGGGTATGTTGATGAAGAAGATCCAGTGCCAGGACAGCGCGGATACGATGACGCCTCCCAATGCGGGACCGAGTGCGGCGCCTATGGAATAGCCGATGGTTATGACCGCGAACGCATACCCCATCTCGGACGGCGGGAAGAATCTGACACAGCACATCGGGATCGTGGCACCCATCATCGCCGCACCGATCCCCTGCAGTATGCGTGCGCATATCAGGATGATGAAGGACGGCGACAGTCCGCATGCGAGGGAACTGACGGAGAACAGAGCGATCCCGGCGAGGAGTATCTTCCTCACGGACGTGTTGTCCGCGATGCGCCCGAACAGTATCATCGTACCCGCCATCATCATGAAGTATGCCACCGACACCCATGACGCGGCCGCGATGTCCACTCCCATGTCGGATGCTATCGTAGGCAGTGCCACGGCCACTATCGTACCGTCCAGGCAGTCCATGAGCCCGACGAACCCCAACAATGCCAACAATACCTTACCGGAAGCGTTCATCACCCCGCATTACTGCGGGGCGGTGTATATTGGTTTCTTTCGCCGTCATTCCCTGCGGCTCATGCGCTCGGTGACCGAGCGTATGCGGAACACGGGGTTCTGCGAACACGGTGTCGCGTATCTCACCGTCCTGTTGGACGCCTCCGTGTCCACCATCTGGGGTGCCACGCCGCGTATGGAGTATCCTGCGCATATCGCGGCCATGGATCCCACGCCTATGGCCAGCGGATCGTGGACTATCAGCGCCTTCCTGCGTGCCTCCTCCCCGAACGGATTGGGTACGCCCGGGGATGCGATTATCGATCCCGGGGCTATCCATTCCGTGTCTATGTGTCCGGGCGAAGCGTTCAGGATGAGGGTGTTCTCCCTCACTGCGGTCTCGGTGTCCGTGTACGCGTGCACGTTGCCGTACATGGATTCGAGACGTGCGGACCTGGAACGGTCTATGTCCACGACGTTGACGGTCTCACATTCGTTCGACAGTATGGATGCCGCGAAGGTACCGATCCTTCCGCAGCCCACTATCAGTACGGTCCTGTTCTTCAGTCCGCCTGCGGCGAGTCTCAGTGCCTGGAGATATCCCCTCGCGGTGCCTTCGGTGTTGTCCACGCATTTCGCCGCCTTGGTGTTGTATGCGACGAACTGGTCGTCGTCCGCCATGAATATCATGTCGGGCCCGTCCTTCATCGCATCGTAGAATCCGGCCACATCCGACGTCCGGGTCATGTAGGTCTGTATCCCCATGCTGTCCAGGACGGCCTTTATCGACTCGCTGAATCCGCCTATGACCCCTTCTCCGGATGTGATGGGTATGACCGCGGCCGTGAGGCCCGACATGCCCATGCGTTCCGCGGGGAGACCCGCCGTCATGGCGCTAAGACCCAGCAGTCCGATTCCTAGCGTGTCCATGAGCTGTCCTTCCAAGGTGTCCGTCATGGGGACGTCCTTGATCATCTCCGGTGTGAGTCTGGTCATGATATCTCCTCCGGGGATCCGTCCACGAATCCCTTCAGTCCGCATTGTCCGATTATCGCATCCACGACCGCGTCGTGCCTTCCCATGAGTTCATCCATGGAGTCCGCGCGGTACATGGCGGTCATCCTCCATTCGTCCGAACCCTCAGAATAATCGGTGATCGCGTAATCCGTTCCGAACAGTCCCCTCTCGAATCTCGGTCTCCCGACCTTGGAGAACTCCTTCTCCCCGTTGGTGTACAGGTATCCGTCCTTCACGGTGTAGTGTTCGTATATCGAGTATGACAGCGTATCCTTCCTTTCATTAGGATGGATCATCTCGCCGATCAGATTCGGCCCGGAAGCGACCAGTATCGCCAGGGGCGTCTGACTGGGTATGCGCGCATCGATCTCCAGGAGCCTGTATCCCCTGCCGTCGAATATGCCTTCAAGATCCATTATGCCGTGCAGATCGATGGCATCGGCGATGCGTTCCGCGTCCTTCCTGAAACGGTCCTCGACATCCTTGGGGATCAGTGCGGGACCGCATTTGACCATCTTGCAGTCGTATCCTCCGTCAAGGACGACCTCGGTGACCGTATGTCCTCTGCATACGCCGCCCATGCGGGTGACCTCCACGGAGATGTTGATCCCGCTGACGTACTCCTGTACGACGGGTTCGTCCCCCATCTCCCTTATCGATTCCTCCGCGGCGATGCGTTCCTCATCGTTCCTGACCACGCTGACGCCGACGCTGCCGCTCATGGATGATGGTTTCACAACGGCGGGGTATCCGCACTCGGGCCAGGGTCTGGGGATGGGAAGACCCAGATCACTCATCAGACTGTTCGATTCTATCTTCGACGACGATATCCTGTACGCATTCGGGTCGAAGAGGAACGGTATGTCGTACCTGCCCATGATGTCGCAAAGTGCCTTCAGGCAGTCCTCGTCCTCGTTGGCGGGGATCACCGCGTCGCACCGTTCGATGACCGATTCCACGATCCTCCTGTCCGTGACCACATCGGCTATCACCGCCTCATTGGCAAGCGACAGCGCAGGTGCCCCGCAGTCCCTGTCTATGACCGTCGTGAACATACCCAGCGCCTTGGAGAGCGATACAGCCTCCATGCCCTGCAGTGCGCCTCCGACTATGCAGATGTGCATCCTAGTCACCTCTCAGGGTGCGAAGAACATTTCTATAATCCCTGCCGTCGGCGCATCCGTATCCCATCCTGTCGAGTGCGATGTTCACCGCCTCCACGGACCTGTTGCCGTTGTCGATGTCCAGATCGTGCTGTGCGACGCCGGCCAGACGTACGTTCGGCGGGACTATCGACGTAACGACGTTCGCTCCGGCCATGATCCTCGATTCAAGACCATCCATCCCCTCTATGTCCATGCTGGCGGGTATCAGCTTCCCGGGATTGGCCATCCTCAGTGCGGCGATGGTCAGGAGCTCGTCGTATTGGCTGTTGCGGTAAGAGGGTGTCAGCGGCGCCCCGTCCTGCGGGACGTAGGTCATCACGCGGACCTGCTGTATCCTGCTGTCCGTCATGGTCACGACGGATTCCGCACGGTCGCGTACGCTCTCGCCTATCCCGGTCATGATGCCCTCCTCGGCCAGAAGCCCGCAGCCGTTGGCCCATTCCTTCTGTCTCAGACGCATGTCGTAGTCCTGTCCGATGCGTATGCTGTCGAACAGACCGCGGTTGTGGGTCTCCTGATAGCAGGCGAACCAGTCGGCACCCGCCTCCTTCAGTCTGGGGAACTCCTCCCTGGCGAACACACCGGGCGAGGCCATGATAGGCGCCCCGGTGGAATCCTTCACGTCCTTCACGGTATCGAGGAACTCCCTGTGTCCGTTCCCGCAGAAATACGGATCCTCGCCCATGGTGAGGTCGATTAGATTCACCCCCGAATCGTACAGGTCCTCGGACAGGGACACAATCTCCTCCCTGCTCCTGCGGTACCTCTCGATGCCGTTGTCCCTGCGGTAGTAGCAGAACGTGCAGTTGTTCCTGCAGTATGTGGAGAAGTACACGAAACCGTAGGTGAACACCTTCCTGCCGAAATGACGTTCGGTGATGAATCTGGCACATTCGAATACCTTCTCCCTGTCCCTCTCGGACCCCGCCGAGAGGACGGTCTCGATCTCATCCGCGGAGAGATGCTCACCGTCCATGGCGGACCGGATCACATCGTCCAATGCGCTCATAGGTCCATCCTCTCGCCGTTCAGATAGACCAGGCTCCTGCCAGACCTCCTGATGTTGTTGGCACCGGAACGGAGCGCGAGCAGACGTTCCAGACCGAAACCGACGCCGCACCACGGTTCGTCTATCCCGTGCGCCCTGTCCAGCGGATGCGGTCCTACGGCACCGGACGCCAACTCCATACCATTGACTGTGACGTCCAGCGTCTCCCGGTAGACATCGGACTCCTCCCTCTCCAGTCCGTAATCCAGACCGACGGTGTCCATCACCGTCGCGATGTGCTCCTTGAGGTTCTCAACCGGGTCCCCTTCCGGACCCATCTCCACGAGATTGAGCATGGTGAACTCCTCGAGATGTCTGGAACTGTGGCTCTCCTTGCGGAAGCACGAACCTATCTCGAAGAATCTGATCGGACCCTTCCTCATGCCGCGCAGGTTCCTCATGATCACGTACAGGTTGGGTGCCAGCATGGGGCGGAGGCATCTCTTCCTGTCTATGAAGAAGACCTGTCTGTACAGCGGGTGGTCCTCTGTTATCGTCATCTTTTCCAAGGCGCTCTTGGAGATTATCGTAGGCGTCTTGACCTCCGTGAAACCCTTCGAGATCAATGCCGCGGCGAGATCCGCCTCCAACTGTGCCAGATTCGCACGCCCGGGCGAATCCAACATCGCGCGTATCTCCCTGCGCGAGCGGTTCTCGTTCTCTCTCATGATCGATGCGAAGCATCTGTCCCTCTCCTCCGCGGTATCGAACACATAACCGTCGTGGGGGGTGTTGAATTCGTTCAGGCGCTGTTCCTGTCCTGATGTCCAATGGATCTCCATTCTATCACCTGTGTGACATGGCGGGAGACCCGGGAATCGAACCCGGCTTTTCGGGTTTAGAGCCCTAATGATCCCAGATCGTCTCTCTTTTGGGGACGGGGCGGACCCCGTCCGTAAGGGGTTTGAAAAGGAGTTATGGCATATCCTTCCGTATCCACGGGTAAACTGTTTGTCTACACCGTTACGGTACGCCTCAGTAGGGTTTGATGTCCAAACCCAGGTCCCTCAGCTTCTGGACTGCCCCGTCGTACACCTGGATGTACTCGTCCGTCGGTGTGACGGTCACGGGGTCGTAGCATTCCGCGAAGGACTTTCCGAGAGGCGCGTTGGTGTAGTTGCATTCGTACGACGGCACCAGCTTGGAGAGGATCTCATTCACTTCCGAGACCTTCATACCCGCGGTGGCCTTGGCCGCCATACCCATCATCCTCGCCTCCATACCTGTGGTCCTGTCGATGAGGACTCCCTTGGCCGCAGCGGATCCGGAGAGCAGCTCCCTTCCGGATGCGGTATCACAGATCGCCTGTGCCGCGGTCTCCAGGAGACACATCTCCGTGCAGGGTCCCGCAACGGGGTAGTACTGGTTCGCCAGGAGCAGATCGGTGTTGGCATCGATCGCGGCCGCGGCGTGTCCGGCAACCTGCAGGGTCTCCTTGGCCATGGTGGTACCCCACCTGATGTGGATGGGTCCGTCCAGGTGGAACGATCCGCCGAAGAGCGCGAAGGATGCCAGGGTGGTGGCGACATCGCAGATGGCGGTCTCCTCCACACCTCCGCAGTATCCTCCGAAGATGGGCATCTGCTCGATCATGATGGTGTCGCCGTTGGCGGTCCATCCCGCGAGCATGTTGAGTCCGGTCATGTCGATCTTCAGTTCGTTCAGCTGGGAGCATTCGTGTGCATCGAAGGGCCTGTGCCCTGCGAATTCAAGGTCCGCAACGAGACGTGCCGCTTCGGAAAGCGGTGTCTCCGGTCCCTATACACCCATGTTCGGCCTTCCGGCCCTTATCCTTGCTTCCCTGGTCGCGCGGAGCTCCGCCATGGTGGCGCGGATCTCGTACGGCGTACCGCATTTTGCATCGTGTCCCTCGATGGTGGCCATGACTCCGTTTACCAGATGGTCGACGACGGCCTCCTGTGCGTAGGACTGCATGATGGGGATGAAGTACTGTTCCGAGAGGGGCGCTCCGGTGGGCCCTCCCTGGATGATGGGCTTCCTGGCCTCGTTCCCGTGACGGGGTGCGAAGTCGCAGGAATCCCTGCCGGTACCGAGCGTGAGTCTCTTGGGAGCCTTCTCGATGCCCTCCCAGACCTCCTCCTCTGTGACGGTGAGCTTGCGTTTGAGATCGGGGCAGTAGAATCCCGTGGTCACGAGCATCTCGAGACCTGCGTTGAACAGGGCATCCTTGGTGGCCCTGTCCTCGGGGATGAAACTGTTCCCGAAGTCCAGTTCGTATTTCTCCTTCAGTGCGGTGGCGTTCATCGGGATGGTCATGTAATCCCAATCGCTCTCGTCCACCTTCTCTCCCTTCACGAAACGGTCGTAGACCTCGAATATCGTGATGGGTCTCCTTGCTGTCATTGGATTCTCCTCCTTGATTGGATTCAGTATATGCTGTTGATGAGGTCGACGCAGTCGGGTGCGGATGCGGAGTATCCGTCCGCTCCTATCTCGTCGCACCAGGCCTTGGTACAGGGTGCTCCGCCGAACACCGTCTTGATGTCGA
>JBJEZZ010000040.1:0-12624 GCA_051887655.1 Candidatus Methanomethylophilaceae archaeon
ACTGCCCAGAAAGACAGCACGCCTAAGACTGACGGCAAGAAGGCCAAGAAGAACTGAGTCGTGCGTCGACACCATCGATGCAAAAATCCCGGCGGCGTATACCGCCGGTCTTCATCTCACTGCCTTTTGACTACGACCTTCATGTTCGGGACATCGACACCGAGTTCCTCGATCTCCTTCTCGATATCGTCCCTGCGCTGCTCCAGCTCCATCTGCCTGCACATGATGGCGGCGATCTCCCCTCTGAGCTTGGCATACACCGGGCGCACGTTGGCGGTACCGTCGGCACGTCTGTCCACGAGTTCGGTATCCAGCAGCTCTATGATATGGCTGAGGTTGTCTATCCTGATGTCCATGGCGGCGATCTCGTTCATGACCATCGTCTTCTCCAGGACCTTCTTCACGCAGATCCTCCGGAGCTCATCCTCTGTCGGCACAATACGGTACGAATCGTTCTCCTCTGACATCGCAAACACCCTGAGTGACGGCGGGTAATCCCGACCGCAATTAATCCTTCCCCAATGTCATCCCCGTTATATCCGATATGAACGTCACCGCGAAGGCCGTGACGCATGTACGCCGGAGCGTACATGCCGGTCACAGGCGCTTCCTCTCCTCCGATTCCAGAACGGAGTTCAACGCGGCGTCATGCGCCTCCTTCAGCGTGGGATCCTCAACGGGCTTGGACATCCTTCTGATGATGAGGAACGCGACGACGGCTGCGACCAGTACGATACCGATCATGAGCGGAGTCAGCCAATAGATCTCGAATATGATCATTATCGGGATCGTGGCGAATATGGCCATGAATCCGAACACGAAGAGGATCACGTATGCGATCTTGGACCTCTCCGCCCTCACAAGGCCGTTGAAGGAGTTCATGTCATCCTCGGTGAATATACCCAGAGACTTGTAGTTCCTCGCACGTGCGATATCTCTCTTCTTGTTCTTCGGGTCGAGCACGGCATCCATGTACCAGACATCGGAATTGCCGGAATCCACCTGCATCACCTTGGCAAGGAGGGACTGTGCCATGGCGAGATCCTTGTCATAAATACAGCTCTTCGCGAGGCGGAGGGAATTGACCACTTCGGACGAACGGTCCACGGACACCTTCACCTTCGAGACCTGATCGTTGATGACCCTGTTGCCGCAATAGACGCAGAACCCGGACTCCAGGTTCTCGTCCATGTTGACCTCTCCCCCGCAATGGGGGCATCTGCATGCGATGATTGCCATCTATATCCTCTGATATGGCATAACCAAATAGGATATACTAATAATTGAGCGCGCGGACCGGAATCTTTCAGTTCTGCATCATCACATGCTGCCCTTCCACCAGGGGGAACCTGTACAGCATATCCCCGTCCAGATCCGTGCGGTGCATGTCCACACCGCATATCTGACTGTTGCCGTACGTCCTATAGTAGTAGACGCCGGTGTCCGTGTTGCAGCATGACGTGTACAGGGTGATCTCATACTTGCCGCCGCCCACGTCGCAGCATCCCCTCTGCTGCTGTACGGAATCCATGATGTGGAAGAACTGGGTCATGCAGCCTTCGTCCGTATCGTCGGATACGGAGTTCAGTTTGGTGAATGCCGCCTTGACGAATCTCGATGCGGACGAGAGGTCGCCCGGTATGCCCATCGAACCCATGCCCCTGCTGTACCTTTCCAATCTCACGGTGTCCGAGATCCTGTTCTCCGGGTCCTTGGACGATGCACCCATGTAATTGGCGAGATTGTACATGTGATATGGGAACGGAGGGTTGTTGGTCAGGATGCCGACGGGATTGTCATGGATGTGCAGGCCGTCCCTCATGAACTCCACGGTTATGGACGAATCCCTGTCGGAGACGATCCAGTGCAGCGGCGTGGGCGGGAGGTCCTCCCTGAAATGTTCGTCGGTGAGGTTGATCGACCCTATCATCCTCCTGGCCTCGGATACGTCGGAACACCTCCCCAGTATCAGCGGTATGAACTCGAAGGATGCTATGTCCGAAGAATCACCCCTCTTGGGAGCGTAATATGCGTTGCCGGGGAAGTTCAGTCCGGCCATGCTGAGGCCCTTCTCGTTCGTACCGTCGAAATACAGCGGATGGCCGTCGATGACGGAGGCCATACCGATGATCGCATAGTGGTCCCTGTCCGCGGTACCGTTACGGTATTCCAGAACGAAGTTCCTGGGCGTCACCACGACACCCTCCCCGTAGGATATCTCGTAGTCAAGGTTGCGTCCGAAGTAGTGGTACTTACGTTTGTATGTAGCTGCCATGCACATTTCTATCCCGATATCCAATCATGCTGTGACATATTTAAACGGCCGTATTGCTGGGTACCTCTTTATCACCGCACCTCCGGACGGGCAATCATCATTATATCGTGGGGACAGGATACGAAGGGCGATACCATGGTTGAACACAACGACGCCATCGACAAGATAACCGACGGGAACTGTTTCGACAACGTGTTCCTCGTGGACGACAGAGGGAGACGGATCGAGTTCGAGCAGGTGGCATACATCCCCATAGGGGATGTCGAGTACGTCATACTCAAACCCATGGACGATGTCGAGGGTGTCGCTGAGAACGAGGCCATCGCATTCTACATCGACAAGAGGAGCGAGGAGGAGGACATCCTCACCGTCGTGGATGACGACGAGGTCATCGATATGGTGTTCGAGGAATACTATAGGATGGTCGACGAATCCGAGAAAGAGTGATCCCTGCAGATGCGCGAGATCGAGGATTACGATACCGTCTCCGGCATCACCGAGAGCGAGATGACGCTCAAGGGATCCAGATTCATCGGCATCGTCATGCCGTGTCCCGACGTGGACACGATCCGCAGGAACCTGGATGCCGTGGCGTCCAGATATCCCAACGCCACGCACTACTGCTATGCGGCGATATTCGACGGTCCCGAGAGGAACAGACGTGCCAGCGACAACGGCGAACCGTCCGGTACCGCCGGACGTCCGATACAGGCCGTGCTGGACTCCACCGGCCTCTCCGACGTGATGTGCGTCGTGGTGAGATATTTCGGCGGAACCCTGCTGGGAACCGGCGGCCTGGTGCACGCATACACCGAATCGTCCAGGTCCGCCACCGCCGGTCTTGTGCGCGTGAGCAGGAAGGCATGCGCCGTGTACATGTTCACTCTTGATTATCAGTACCATGCCGCGTTCGAGAGCAGATGCAGGGACCTCATGGCGAAACGTCCCGAATGCGTGTACTCCGACAGGGTAGATGTGAAGGCATGGGTCCCCATCGGGGACAAGGAATCCTTCGAAAGACGCATCATGGATGCCACCGAAAGACACGTGAGGCTGCTGGAACTGCCTCCGCAGTACATCTGAGCCGGAAACGCTCCTAAACAACCTATATTACGTCGATACCTCCTTGCGTCACCATTCATGACATTGAAGGAAGCATATCTGAAATGGGAGTCCATCAACCTCGTCTACCGTATCGTGGGCGGTCTGCTGATCGGTCTCCTGCTCGCACTCATCATCCCTGGGAACGAGTACATCTATCTCATCGGCGATGCGTTCATCGCCGCACTCAAGAGCATAGCGCCGTTCCTGGTCCTTCTGCTGGTGATCGGTTCCCTCTCCAAGGCGGCCGCAGGAATCAGCAGCCGTTTCAGACTGATTATATACCTGTACATCGGCAGTACGATCGTGTCCGCCGCGGTCGCGACCGTGATGAGCTTCACGTTCCCCGTGGACGTGGTGCTAGGTATAACGCCTGCAGGCGACGAGGCACCCGGGGACATGTACGACCTCGTATCCGGGCTGCTCTTCAAGATGATCTGCAATCCCGTGACGGCACTGATGGACGGGAACTACCTGGGCATCCTGTTCTGGGCGATCATCGTCGGTATCATCCTCAGGACCACCGCGAGCGAAGGTACCCTGAAGCTCTTCGACGACCTCGCGGATACCGTCATCAAGGTCATCAGACTGATCATCAGCTTCGCACCCTTCGGTGTACTCGGTCTCATCTACAACTCCGTATCCACCAACGGGACCGAGATCTTCATCAATTACGGTGAGCTCATCCTGCTGCTGGTGTGCACCATGGCCTTGGTCATGTTCGTCACCAACCCGCTGATCGTGTTCCTCGTGACACGCCGCAATCCCTACCCCTTGCTGTTCGCATGTCTCAAAGGGAGCGGTGTCACCGCATTCTTCACCAGGAGTTCCGCGGCCAACATCCCGATGAACATGTCCACCTGCGAGAAGATGGGTATCGACAAGGAACTGTATTCAACATCCATCCCCCTCGGTGCGACCATCAACATGAACGGTGCCGCCATCACCATCACCGTGATGACCCTTGCGGCCGCACACACGCTTGGTATCGAGGTCCCGATCTTCATGGCGCTCCTGCTGTGCATAGTGTCATCGTTCGCTGCATGCGGTGCATCCGGAGTCGGAGGAGGTTCTCTCCTCCTGATCCCGCTCGCATGTTCCCTGATAGGGATCGACGACAGCGTCGCGGCGGTACTGATAGCGATCGGATTCATCATCGGTGTCATCCAGGATTCCATGGAGACCGCACTCAACTCCTCGTCGGATGTACTGTTCACCGCCGCCGCGGAGATCCATGAGAACCCGGACATCGAACTGAACTACAGGGTCTGATCGGGACGCGGCCGCCCTTCCGATACGGGAGGGCGTGCCGTGAAACGTCTTCCGTGCATCATACCCGATACATCCCGGATAGGATGCCATACACACGCATGATCGGGACATGCCCCCTCCATCGGACGAACTTGATCGGTGTTGTTGGAACGAGAACCCAGATTAACAGAGTGACATATTCGTCACACGAAATCGGACCGCCGAACATCGGAGATCCGGCATGATAATTCATTGACCTTCAATTTCTCATATCTGGATGTAAGTAGTGGTGGACAAGGCGAGATTTGAACTCGCGACATCTACGTTGCGAACGTAGCGATCTACCGGGCTGATCTACTTGCCCATGAGAATCCCGGACAAGACTGGTTATTCGAAGGTCAGATATATACTTGTAGGTCAGACAGCGGAGGGGCCCGTGCGTTTCTTTCTCCTTTCCAGATACGATGTGGCCGCATCGACGGCGAAGAACAGCACCAGGAACACGACGATGCATCCGATTATTCCGAAGGAACGCGGCATCACCTGTATGGCCACCGCAAGCACCACGAAGTGCAGGATGTAGATCGATGTTATGTTCCTGCTCCATCTCTCGAGATGTGCCAGATATCTGCTCGGAACCTTCAGCGATACGAGGTACATCACCACGATCCAATCGAACGACAGGAGGGTGCACCAGATGTTGATCAGTATCCCCTGATGGTAGAAACCGATCCCGGTGAATCCGGTATCGAACATCCCGGTGAACAGACCTATCACCGTGAAGGGCACGGAGATCAGGAGGAACAGCTTTCCCACGGTCCTGTAGAACCTGTCCTTGTCCGTGGCGCATATCAGCCTCTTGCCTATCAGATATCCCGCAACCGGATACACGATCCACGAGAACATGGGGAATCTGGATGTGGTCATGTTGCCGTCGAACACCGTCGTACCCCAGAAGTAGCCCAGGAGGATGTTCACGGCATCGTTGCCGGTATCCATCCCCGCAACGAACTCGTTGGCCACCATCATGACGACGGTGACCGCGATGACCCAGATGTCCGGGATGTCGAACAACCTCACGATGCCCAGGAATATCAGTGCCATACCCGCGAATATCAGGATGTCCTGCCAGAACAGGGTCAGTATTATCAGCTGTTCGTTGGTCGCATAGGAATACTCGGGATAGAACGATACGAACGTGCCGGTGATCGCGAGATTCACCATACCCGGCAGCGCCCTCAGGAACTCCAGTATGAAACCCGCCGCGATCAGCACGAATCCCCTCTTCACCAGTTTCTTACCGGTCACGGTGGTGGAGAACAGGAGCACCATCCCCATGACCATCATGAAGCACTGTGCCCCTCCGGGGAATGCGCCCACCAGTCTGGACACGATAGTGAAGAATCCGCCGTCCGAGACAGGTTCGGTGGACAGGGGCGTGAACTGGTTGAACACGTGCGCACCGACCATCAGGAAGACCGACAGGCCGCGGACTGCATCCAGCTCACGCTGTCTGCCATGAAGTGTCCTGCCGTCGGATACCAGGCCGTCAAGTGTCAACCATGACATGAGAGTGCCCATGTCGGATATCTATATAAGGATACGAGGTCCTTCGACAGGCATGGTCAAACTGACAGCCGAGATGGAAGAAGTGATGAACAACGTCAAGGTATTCTACCTTGCGACCGCGTCCAAGGACGGGGTACCCAACGTGGCACCGATGGGCATGGTCTACCTGCAGGACGACAAGGAGACAATCTGGTTCATCGACAATTACATGAACAAGACGATGGCGAACCTCCGCGAGAATCCGATCGCCGCGATCTCGATATGGTACCCTGACGGGAAGAACTCCTTCCAGTTCAAAGGCGCCGTGACCATCGAGAACGAGGGTCAGGATTACGAGAATGCCGTCACCATCGCCCACTTCAAATCCGACAAGTATCCCGCAAGGAACCTCGTCAAGATGCATGTGGACGAGATCTACTCATCCACCCCCGGTACCGATGCCGGGAAGAGACTTCTTTGAAAAAAGGATGGGGCCAAAGGCCTCATTCCAAACCTTTTTTGTTCTTCACGAAACCCTGCGATCCGACGATCAGGATGGACAGGGGAACGAAGACCCAGAACACCGGATTCCCGGATACCACCACGAACAGGATGGAGAGCATGAGGCCCACCACTCCGCCTATGCAGAGATAGACGAGCAGCGAGAATCTCTCCGCCTCGGACATCATGGGATCACACCTTCTGTCCGAGGACGGCCTCGACCTCGGCGACCATCATG
This sequence comes from Candidatus Methanomethylophilaceae archaeon, assembly GCA_051887655.1. Taxonomy (GTDB): domain Archaea; phylum Thermoplasmatota; class Thermoplasmata; order Methanomassiliicoccales; family Methanomethylophilaceae; genus SIG5. The sequence continues at coordinate 6,915 of JBJEZZ010000040.1, forward strand.
TCGACGATCTCCTTGGCACCGCCGGTGTAGTTGGCGGGATCCATCGCGGCACGGATCTCCTCCTCGGGCATGCGTGCGACCAGGTCGCCGTTCTCGATGAGGACGTCGACCAGCTGTCTCTCCTCGTCCTCGGCGATCATGGATGACGAACGTACGATCTCGTGGGCATCCTGCCTCCCGATCCCCTTCTCGGTCATCTTCATCATGACGGACTCCGCCATGACGAGTCCCCTGGAGGACTCGATGTTCCTGAGCATGTTCTTCCTGTTGACGGTGAGTCCGTCGAAGACCTCGTTCATCTTGTGGAACATCTCGTCGAGGAGGACGAACACGTGGGGGAGGACGAACCTCTCCGTACTGGAATTGGACAGGTCCCTCTCGTGCCAGAGGACCTGGCTCTCGAAGGTGGGTGTGACCATGGACCTGACGACCCTCGCGAGTCCGCAGACGTTCTCGGACATCATAGGGTTCCTCTTCTGTGCCATGGTGGAGCTTCCCACCTGCTTCTTGACGTCGAAGGGCTCCTGCGCCTCTCCGATCTCGGACCTCTGGAGGTTGCGCACCTCGGTACCGTACCTCTCGAGGGAGGTGGCGATGTTGGCCATCAGGCAGATTATCTCGGTGTACCTGTCCCTTCCGACGACCTGTGTGGCCGCGGGTTCGTAGGACAGACCCAGATCCTCCATGACGGTCTTCTGTATCTTGAAGAAGTTCTTTCCGAGTGCCGCACCGGTACCGACCGCACCGGCCATCTTCCCGGCACATGCCCTGGGCTTCGCCTGCTGGAGCCTCTCCCTGTGCCTGAGCATCTCGGCGATGTATCCCGCGATCTTGAATCCGAAGGTGATGGGGATCGCGAACTGAGCGTGTGTCCTTCCGATCTCCAGGGTGTCGCGCTCCCTCTTGGCGAGCTTTGCGAGAGTGAGGATGAACCTGTCCACATCCTCCTGGATGATCTCGATAGCACCCTTGATCTGAAGAGCGGTGGCGGTATCGACGATATCGTTGGACGTGGCACCGTAGTGAACGAACTTGCCCGCATCCCCGCGACACTGTTCGGTCATCGCCTTGACCATCGCCATGAGGTCGTGCCTGGTGTCCTTCTCGATCTCCTTGACCCTGTCGATGTCCACGACGTCCAGACTGGCGACGCGGGTGATCTCCGCGGCCTGTTCCTCCGTGATGGTGCCGAGGGAGGCATGTGCCCTTGCGAGAGCTGCCTCCACATCCATCTGGTATTGGAGACGGCTCTCTTCGTAGAATATGGCTTTCATGTCTTTACGGCCGTATCTGTAATCGAGGGGACACAGGTTGCTCATTTGAATCGAGCGTGCGATTCCCGTCTCATTATAAAACTGTTGCCGATGCCATTATAATACTTCTAATCAAAGACAACGCGTTGATGATATGGAACAACCGTTTCTCGCAATAATCTTTATATCTGATATCGTGTTGCTCCCAATATAGTGTGCCGAAACTCATTCGGCGTATACGAACAGTGTTGGTTTATTATGGTTGATATGGAGGAGAAGATTACTGAGTTGAATGTATCCGAGGAAGCTGTTGCAGACACCGCTGCAGAGGTATCTGAGGAACCCGTCGTCGAGATGACCGAAGAGGAAGCCGCAGAGGTATCTGAGAACCTTGAAAAGCTTGAGCAGAAGGGCTCCGTCTACAAGAACGCAGCCGAGAAGCACAAGCACCTTAGGGACGAGCTCAACAAGCAGACCAAGGAGTGGGTCGCCAAGAGGGATGCACTCAACGCACAGGTCCGCGAGCTCGTTGAGCAGGCCGGAAAGCACAGGGAGGAGCGCGACGCGCTCAACCAGAAGGTAAGGGAGTCCAAGGTCGTCAGGGACGAGCTCAACAAGAACGTTTCCAGGATCACCGAGGAGTACCGCGAGCTCAAGGGAAAGAACACCCCTCAGATCGCACCCGAGTCCGGTAACCCCAGGGACAGGCAGCAGGCACCGCCCTCGATCAAGCAGCTCAAGAAGGAATTCTCCGACTTAGAGATGAGGCAGCAGACCCAGGTCCTCAAGAAGGAAGAGGAGCTCAGGATCGTCAAGAGGCTCAAGGAGATCGAGTCCCAGATCGAAGGACTCCAGAAGGAAGAGGAGACCTCCGACGAGGCACGCGAGAAGCTCAAGGAGCTCAAGGAGGCCAAATCCGAGGCAGAGGCCGCACACAAGGTCGTTTCCGAGTACGCAGAGAAGGCCCAGCAGGAGCATGACATCATGATCTCCCTGTACGAGCAGGCGGATGCGCTCAGGAAGCAGGCCGACGATGCACAGGCCAACTTCATCGACTGCAAGAAGAGGGCCGACGAGGAGCACAAGCTCCACCTCGAGCAGGTCAACAGCTACCGCCAGACCGACGAGCAGGCATCCACCTACAGGAAGAAGAAGTCCGATGCCCGCAAGAGGAAGACCGACGCGGACTCCAAGAAGGCTGCCGACGACATCTTCGCCCGCTTCAAGAACGGTGAGAAACTCAGCACCGAGGATCTCATGGCTCTTCAGAAGTCCGGCTACCTGTGATACACAAACTCTAACCGAGGGGGTACATCCCCCTCACACAATATCTTTCTCTTACACTTCTGAATGCTGGCATGGTCATGGACGGTAACGAGGATACGCGCAGTGGGAATGTCCTGCCGATGGCGTTCAAGACCACCATACCCGTCCTGGCAGGATATCTCGGTCTGGGTCTCGCATTCGGGATAATGCTGGAGGACCTGGGATATAACGCGTTCTGGGCGGCGTTCTTCAGTCTGGTCGCATACGGAGGTACGATACAATACCTCGCCATCGCATTGCTGACCACCGCATTCAACCCCGTGGAGGCGCTGTTCCTCAGCGTATTGGTGAACTTCCGCCATCTGTTCTACGGGATAACCATGGCGGAGAAGTTCAAAGGCATGGGGAAGAAGAAGATCCTTCTGATCTTCGGACTGAGCGACGAGACGTTCTCCCTCCTGTCCACCACCGAACTCCCTCCCGGGACCGACCGCGGGAAGTTCTATCTGTACGTCACACTGCTGGATCATTCATATTGGATATTGGGATCCTTCCTGGGCGGGATAGCCGGATCGCTGATCACATTCAGCACCGAAGGGATAAGTTTCGTGCTTACCGCACTGTTCGTGGTGCTGTTCCTGGAACAGATGAAGAACAAGGCGAACTACATACCGGGCGCCATAGGATTGGGTGCGACGCTGATAAGTCTGGCACTCTTCGGTTCCGGCAACGTGATCATACCCGCGATGGCACTGATAATGGTGGCCATGCTGATGATGAGGAGGTACGATGTACACAGACTTTGAGATGATCGTATTCATCGTCGCCATAGGGATAGGTACGTTCCTCACAAGGGTCATCCCGTTCATACTCCTGCCGGACGGAAAGGAGACCCCCAAGGTCGTACTGTATCTCGGAAGGGTGCTCCCCGCCGCATGCATGGGTCTGCTGATCGTCTACTGTCTCAAGGATGTGACCGTGTTCGCATACCCGTACGGCATACCCGAGCTGATAGGGATAGCGTCCGTTATAATACTCCACAAATGGAAGGAGAATGCCCTCCTGTCGATATTCGGAGGGACGATAATCTACATGATCCTCGTTCAGACGGTCTTCGTTTGAGATCCGCCGATATGCCAGGGATCGATATGGGCACCGACATGTGTCTCCGAGGGATCGCACCGGTCCCGGGGGACGGACATTGCAGTATGGTAAAAACGGAACGCCGGATACGGATCCGCCGCACCATCCTGCCTCGCGCAGAACGGGACGGCGGACCGTATCCGAATCAAAGGGTTTCACCGGCATATGCCGGACGGAGGACCGATCACCTTCTTCTGATCAGGAATACCACCCCAATGATCGCCAATACGGCGACGGCACCGATCCCGACATACAGTACGGGGAAATCATTGCCGGAATCTTCCGCAGGCGGCTCACCGTAGATCACCGTTATGTTGTCATTTACAGCGCTGAACGTGACCGGATACCCTTTGGGAGCTACGACGTAGATCGTGTGTTCATCGAAATCCACGTATGTCAGGGAGCGCGGACTGAAGGTTACATCCGCACCGTCATCGATGATTATCTTCTCCAGATTGTTACAATTCATGAACGAATTGGATTTGACGGATATGCTGCCCGATGCGACGAATCTGACCTCCTTTATGTTCCCCGAGAACGCATATTCTTCAATCACGGTGGTGTTGGACGGAACGATAAGGGATTCGATACCCGCGGGACAGCGTATGAGGTGTTCCCCGCTCTTGTCATACAGGATCCCGTCCACTGCCTTATACGACGTACTGGACTCCGGGACATCTATGGACATGAGGGATGTGCATCCGAGGAGTGCGCAAGCACCGATCGATTCGACGGTATCAGGCATCGTGTACGAGGATGCCGTCTTTCCTTCGGGATACATTACCAACGACGACATATCCTTGGTGTAAAGTACCCCGTCCTCGGAACAGTAATTCCCGTTACCGGCATCGACAAGGATCTCGGTGAGCGAGACACAGCAATAGAATGCATCCAGGACGACCGATTCGACGGAAGCGGGTATCGTGTACGAGGATGCGGCCCTTCCGATAGGATACTGCATCAACCTCGTTTTATCCGCATTGAAAAGTACCCCATCATCGGAGGAATAACTTGCACTGTCTTTCGAGACATCGATCGATGTCAGGGATGTGCAGTAAATGAATGCGGAATCGCCTACCCTTGTGACGGTCTTCGGGATGCTGATCTCGGTCAATGACGTGCACAGGTAGAATGCACCGCTTTCGATGGTCGTGACACCATCCGGAAGAGTGATGGATTCCAGGGAAGTGCATCCGTAGAATGCCAGAGAATCGATGGTCGTTACACTGTCCGGAACATTGACGGATTTCAGGGAAGTGCATCCGTAGAACGAAGCGACACCGAACGAGGTGAAACCCTCCGGAACGACCACATCGGTCACCGAAGAGCATCTGAATGCATACATGACCGTGGATTTTACGCCGTCAGGTATCGTGTACGAGGAATCTGTCCTCCCGACGGGGTAGTTCCACAATTCCGTTCCATCCTTGTTAAAAAGGACCCCCTCATAAGAGGAATAATTTTCATTATCTTCCGAGACATCGATCGATGTGAGGGATGTACAGCCATAGAACACCAGGCTGCCGAGGGTCGCGACGTTTTTGGTGATCGTTATCGACGGGAGTGCTTTGCATCCGTCGAATGCGTGATGGCTGATGGACACAACACTGTCGGAAAGGGTGACGGATGCAAGCGAGGTACAGTTGTGGAATGCGAAATCACCGATGGTGGTGGTATCCCGGGGGATTACTATCGATGCCAGAGAGGTGCATCCCTCGAATGCGTTGCTTCCGATGGTGGTGACGGTACCGGGCAGAGAGACGGATGTCAGAGAGGTGCATACGCTGAACGCGTAATTACCGACCGTTTTGAGACCGTTCGCAACGGTCACATCGGCCAGAGAGGTGCATACGCTGAACGCGTAATTGCCGAAGGTGAGGACACCTTCGGGAACGGTGACGGATGTGAGCGATGTGCATCCGTAGAATGCATAATTGCCTATGGTTGTGACGTCTTCAGGTATGGCATATGAGGATGCCGTCTTTCCTGCAGGATAGGCCAGCAATTCCGTTCCATCCTTGTTGAAAAGGACCCCGTTATCGGAGGAA
>JBJEZZ010000041.1:0-12461 GCA_051887655.1 Candidatus Methanomethylophilaceae archaeon
GGCCATGAGATCACTCCGTGAGTTCGAACTTCTTCGCCCTGATGCAGCTGGAGACGTGGGCCTTCTTGCAGGTGGTGCATCTGTATCTGATGTTGACCCTCTTGGTGGGCTTGTCTCTGTCGGGCTTGGGCCTGGGGAATCCTCCGTAACCTGCGGTCACTCTTCTGAATCTCCTCTGACCCCACTTGAGTTCGCTGGCCTTCTTCTTCTTGACCCTCTCCACATCGTGGACCGTGTGGGTCTTGCAGAAGGGACAGTACGTTTTGATCGTTCTGGGCATTTTCATTTTACATTCACCTTTTTTGTAGGTAAGAATTTGGTAATAGTGAACTAATATTTATAGGTGCCACCATCACTTACCTTTATTTATCTATTATATGGAAGGGTGTTCAGCGCCCCATCTTGGTGATGGTGCCGTCCTTGTGGGAGACCAGCACCGTGGTGGCGGTGTTGAGGAACAGCCCGTTGTCCACCGTACCGGGTATGACGTTGATCCTGGACTCCAGGAAGAACGGGTTCTTGATGGATTCGAACTTGCAGTCGTAGATGTAGTTGCCGTTGTCGGTGACGTAGGGTTGCTGATCGATGGTGCGGAGCTCCGCCTTGCATCCCTGCAACTCCAGTGCGAACTTCGTCTTCTTGTGTCCGAACTTCAGCACCTCCACGGGAAGCGGGCATTTGGTACCGAGTTTCTCGACGAGCTTGCTCTCGTCCACGATGATGACCTCGCTCTCGGATGCGGCCGCGACGATCTTCTCGCGGATCAGTGCGCCGCCGAGTCCCTTGATGAGCTGCATGTCGGGGTCCACCTCGTCCGCACCGTCGATGGTGACGTCGATGTGGTCCACATCGTCCACGTCCAGGACGGTGAGTCCGAACTCCTTCGCGAGTTCCTCGCTGCGTACGGACGTCGCGGTGCATCTGATGTTCAATCCCTTCTCCTTGACGAGCTCGCCGAGTCTCTTGATGGCGTAATATGCTGTGGATCCGGTCCCGAGACCTACGGTCATACCGTCCTTCACATACTCTTCGACGGCCTTCTCGGCCACTGCCTTCTTCATCTCGTCGTTGCCCATTTCGGAGACCTCGTCCCAGGCTAGTCCTCGGTAAGAAATAAACCTGTCTGTTCCCGGGACGGCAATCTAGATTAACGGCCCCGTACATCGTCCGGGCATGAGGTTGGCCGCACTATATTCCGGAGGCAAGGATTCCACGCTGGCGATGTACACCGCGATACAGATGGGACACGAGGTCCCGTATCTCGTCACGGTCAGACCGTCGGATGCCGCATCCTGGATATTCCACACACCGAATCTCTCCGTCGTGCCCAGGATGGCCGAGGCCATGGGCAGGGAATTGGTGACGGTGGACAGCGACGGTACAGAATCCGGGGACCTGGAGGCGATGGAGAGGGCGTTGTCCGGTCTGGATATAGACGGCATCGTCGTCGGGGCCCTGTGGTCCGATTACCAGTGGGACAGGATGAACATCGTCTGCGGGAAGCTGGGACTGGTGCTGCTGGCACCCCTGTGGAGGAAGGATCAGGAGATGGTGTACGACATCATGTGCTCGTCCGGGGTGGAAGCGGTCATAGTCGGCGTCTTCGCGGAGGGTCTCGATGCCTCATGGCTCGGAAGACGTTTGGACATGGAGACGAAGAAGGATCTGCTGGCACTTCGCGACAGATACGGCATAAGCATAATGGGCGAGGGCGGGGAGTACGAGTCCATGACCCTCGATTCGCCCATGCACGTCAAGAGGCTGAACATCGACTCCTCGGAGAAGAGGATGGAGAGGGACGCCGGGGTCCTGGACGTGGCGTCGGTATCTCTCTGCGGGAAGGGTCACTGAAGCGCGGCCTTCACGCCGTTCAGTATGTCGTCGAAGACGGGCAGTTCTTTGGGGACGGACGATCTCCATACGAAGCGTACCTTCATATCGCCGTCCACGAGGATGAACTCCCTGTTGGTGAATCCGGTGACCATGTGTCCCGGGCCAACAATGGCGCCGTACGCCTTCGCGGTCTCCTTGTCCTTATCGAACAGGAGCTCCCATTTCAGACCTATGGCCTTCATGAAACCCGCGTGGCTCTCCATGCTGTTGTCGTTGATGCCGATCATCCTCACGCCGAGGTCGGTGATCTCCCCGATCCTCTCGCAGAACTTGGTCATGTAGTTGGTGCAGTTTATCCCGAAATCCCCTACATAGAAGTTCAGGAGCACGGGTCCTTTACCGACCTCATCGCTCAGCACGAACGTGCTCCCGTCGGTGCACGGGAGCGAGAAGTCGGGTGCGGTATCGCCTATTCCGATCGCCATGTGTCATTCACTCTCCTTTTTCTTGCCGGATGTCAGCTGCAGGCCGACTATGCCCGCTACGATCATGGCCACGAACAGTATGCGTGCGGGGGTGGCCGTCTCGTTGCCCAGGAGCACGGATGCGATTATCGTCCCCACGGCACCGATGCCCGTCCATACCGCATACGCGGTCCCGACGGGAAGACCCAGATTGAGCGCTTTGGACAGCAGCACCATGCTGACGATCAGGAACACTATGACTATGGCGCCGAACATCATGTTCCTGAAGCCGTCGGAATAATCCATGGCCACCGCCCAGACCATCTCCATGATCCCCGCGAGCACCAGTATGCACCATGCCTTGGACTCGTCATCCATGTCAGGCACCTCCTGCGGTGATGTTGAGTCCGACGATGCCCGCCACGATCATCAGGATGAAGAGTATCCTGATCAGGGATGCGGATTCGTCGTACAGTACCAGACCCATGATCAGGGTGACTATCGCCCCGATCCCGGTCCATACCGCATATGCGGTCCCTGCGCCGAGCGGTACCATGGCCACGGACAGGAGGTACAGGTCGACCACGAGTATCGCGGCCGTGAGGATCGCCCATCTGATGTTGCGGAGATTGTCCGACCTCTCCAGTGTGTACACCCAACACGGCTCGAGGAAACCCGCTATCACGATGATCGCCCATGCGACATCCATGACCGTCCGTAAACACGTACTTCGATATAACCCGCTCCCCCTTTCAGTTTTATATCATGGCTCTATATTCCTTTCCGAGTGGTATAAATCAATCCGGAGAGGTCCTGGATACTGTACGATGTCGCGAACTCCGCGTTCATCCTGCTGGCATGTTCCATACTGCCGATCTACTTCTACGATCTGGCGATGGATGCGGGCCATTCGTCGGCCGATTATCTGGCATATTGGTCCATAGCCACCGCGGTATCCACCATGGTGATGTTCGTGGTCGGACCTCTGGTCGGTTCCCTGTCCGACCGCAAGGGGTGGAGGAGGCCCATATTCATGGGGATAGTCATAACCGGCGTCCTCCTGTGCGTAGCGCTCGGTCTGCCCAAGTGGTGGGTCGCGTTCCTCATACTGTATGTCCTGGCGAAGATCGCGTACAATGCCAGTTTGGTCGTGTCGGACGGTATGCTGAACGACATCACCACCCCGGAGCGCATGGATGAGGTGTCGTCCCGCGCATATGCGATGGGATACATCGGGAGCTGCATCCCCTTCATCGTATGTCTGGTACTGGTCCTTTTCTCGGACATGATGGATCCGGACAACTACGTGATGGGATTCGAGACCGCGGTCATGCTGGGTCTCATCATCACCGCCGGTTGGTGGCTCATGATGTCGCTGCCCCTGTTCAGGGACTACAGGCAGATATGCTACAATCAGGTGGAGGGCAAAGGCATCGTCGGAAGGCTACGCACGTTCCTGGACACGCTGAGGGAGATGGCCAAGATCCCGGCGATGATCGCCTTCCTGGTGGCCTTCTTCTTCTACATCGACGGTGTGTACACCGTGATGGAGCTGTCCACGTCGTACGGCGAGGCGCTGGGTCTGGGTTCGGTCGGACTCCTCGGCGCGCTGCTGCTGTCCCAGGTCGTCGCGTTCCCCAGCACGCTGTTCATGAGCAGGATGTCCAACAGGTACGGTACCCACCGCGTCATATGCGCCTGCATAGTCGGATACATGGGGATCGCCCTGTTCTCGCTGGTGCTGGACAATATAGTGCAGTTCTTCGTACTGGCCGTATGCGTGGGTATGTTCCAGGGAGCCATACAGGCCCTTTCCAGGGCGTACTTCGCGAGGATGGTGCCCAAGGACAAGACCGGGGAGTTCTTCGGGATCATGGACGTGTTCGGGAAGGGCGCGACCATCATAGGTACGGCGGCAGTGGCGGCGGCGACGATGTTCTCCGGGGAGATCAGATGCGTCGGGCTGATCCTTTTCGTGATGTTCACTGCGGGATTGCTGTTCTTCATCAGGTCCACACGTATCAAAGTATATGATGTGGATCACATTGCGTGATACGATGACACTCGACAACGGCGTCTCGCCCCCAAGGCACCAATGGTGGTATCGTCCGCTCCTCGTTTTCGGAAGGTCATGCGTCCTGCCGTTCATCAAGAGGATATACCACATACGTACCGAGAGGTACAGGGGCGAGGTACCGGGCGCCAGCATGGTCATGTTCAACCATGTCAGCGATTACGACCACTACGGCGTGCTGGATGGGTTCCCCCATTACTCCAGGTACGTGGCGAGCGACGCGCTGATCCGCAAGAGGAGGATGCGTTACGCCATGGCGCTGGTCTCCGACTTCATATTCCGCAGGAAGGGGGAGAACGGGGACAATGTGGTCGAATCCGTCAAGGCGACCATCGCCAAGGGGGTGCACGTCTGCATGTCCCCCGAAGGAGGGGAATCCATCAACGGCACCACCGCGTTCATAAGGCCGAGGACCGGCAGCATGGTCAAGGAGGTCGGATGCGGATTGGTCACCTTCAGGATGGAGGGCGGATACTTCATGAGGCCGAGCTGGTGCAACCACCGCTTCAAGGGCCCCATGTTCGGAAGGGTGGTCGGCACCTACACCAAGGAGGAGTTGGAGGGTATGACCGCCGAGGAGATCAACGACCTGATCTACCGCGACCTGTACGTGAACTCCTACGAATGGCAGCGCGAGCACATGATCGTCTACAAGGGCGAACGCCGCGCGGAGTATATGGAACAGGTTTTGTACACCTGCCCCAGGTGTCAGGGGATCAACACGATACACAGCGACTGCGACGACGTCTACTGCGACGCCTGCGGATACAGGGTGAGGGTGAACGAGTACGGGTTCTTCGAGGGCGACGATCCCGTCTTCGACAACCTGTACTCATGGGACGTATGGCAGCGCGACCTTCTGCATTCTAGATTGGATGAGTACAGGGCCGATCCGGAGAAGGTGATCCTCTCGGACGAAGGACAGGTGCTCATGGGATTGAGGAACAACTATCCTTACGTGATCGAGGAGGGCGTGACGCTGTCCATGTCCGCCGCGAGGATCAGGATAGAAGGCAGGGAGACCCATCTCGACATCCCCCTGTCGGACGTGAGGAGCGTCACCGTGGTGTCCAGGGAGGATGTGGGCATAATCAGCGGGGACACGTACTATCAGGTCGGTACCGTCATCCCGCGTTCCGGTGTGAAATACAAACAGCTGATGGCGATGCTGCGCGGACGCCCGTATCTCTGAACATCGGCGGTCCTTTCCCGGATCCTGTCATTCTTGTTCCATCCTATATGATGCATCCGAAGGCTGTATGCCGCACAGGTATCCGGTCGCGGGCGTCCTCCTGTGAGGGTGTCATACTTTCTCCATCGTGCCCGGATCGATATCCTGCACTCTCATAGGGATTGGTATTATGTTAAAATCCGTGAGAAAAATTCGCCGAATCAGGCCATATTTCATATTATATCCTGTGAAAATATAGTTGTTTTAAATTGTTATTTTTGAAGATAACGATAAATAGGATAGAATTTCATGATACAATCACGTCTGGCAGGGCGGAGCGCCGCCGTCCCGGTTGTGTGTCCGGGACCGTTGTCTCGGCCGTTACGCAGACTATCCAAGGAATAAATCGGGTCCATGGGTGGAGCCTTCAAGATGAATCGTATTAGCTGTGGCTATGTTCGGATGCCCGGAGCGAAGTCCGGGGGATCCTTGCCGTCGATGGTATCAGGCACCCCTATAGGGGGGGGGGAGGTGGCAGTCAGAAGATAACCGCAGTGGTGAAACTCGTCGCCGCGGTCATCCTGATAGCCGCCGTGGCCGTCCCATGCTATCACGTATACCACGCGAACGGTGATTCCTTCGATTTCTCCAATACGGAGACCAAGGTCGTCGTGTCCGGTTCCATGGACGGGACGCCCCGTTCGGAATATGATATTCCCACGATACCGATAGGCAGCATGGTGTTCATCCAGAAACCCGTTTCCGAAGAGTTCTACGAATCGCTTTCGGTGGGGGACGTCCTCACCTTCCATTACACCGACCCTGTCTCGAGGAAGGACATGGTCGTCACGCACCGTATCGTCGGCATCACCTACACCGGCTACGACTACAAGTACGTCCTCGCGGGGGACGCTGTCGCCGACGATCCGTTCAACACAGCCACGCAGACGGTGTATTCCTCGAGCGGCGATATCGTCGGCAAGGTGGTCGGCGTATCCGAGACGCTCGGTTCCGTGGCAACGTTCGTTTCTTCGGCGGCAGGCAAAGCGGTCCTGATAGGGCTGTTCGCCGCCATCATCGCGGCCATATGGGTCGCTCCGGCAATCCTGAGATTGCTTTCGAAAGCAGAGAAGAGGTGTGATTGAATGAAATTCGACATAGGTCTAGCACAGATTTTCCTGGTCCTGGCCATAGCCTGTGTGGGAGTCGCGGCCGTGTCCGGCGTATTCGACGAACCCCCGCAGACCCTGACCATAGTCCAGGACGGGGAGGGGACGGTGGTCCCCTCCGCAGGCGGTTATTCCGTGCAGAAGGGTGAGACGGTCACGGTGACGATGACCCCCGCACGCGGGTACATCCTGTCCATGGTGACCGTCAACGGCGAGGAGACGGAGGTCACCGACGGGCGTCTCGTACTGACGATGGACAGGGACATCACCGTCCACGTGTACTTCACAGATTCCACAGTCATCGTTCCGGAACCGGTGGATCTCACGTACTCCGGGGAGGTGTTGGTCGCCTACAGGGACAACGCCGTATACACGGTGTCCGGCGCATCCGCGGAGGATGCGGGGACATACACGGCCGTGTTCTCCCTGAGATACCCGGACTTCTCGATCTGGGACGACGGTACCGTCGAGGACAAGTCCGTCGTATGGCATATCCTTCCGAGACAGGTCGCCGCGTCCGATTTCGCACCTCTTCAGGACACGGTGTACAACGGTCTCCCGGCGACCCCGGCGCTGAGCCCGGTCGCACCCATGACGGAGGGTTGCTACACCTCCGTCTACACGGACAACGTGCATGCGGGTACCGCGTCGGTCACGGTCACCGCATCCGGTAACTTCACCGGCGAGACGACCCTCACGTTCCGTATCCTCCCCACATCCCTCATCGTGAGTGTGACGGGATCCGATATAGTGTACGGGGATCAGGCACCCGCGTTCAGTGTGGCATACGACGGATTTGTCAACGGCGAGACGTCCGCGGTACTGTCCGGGGAGCTCGTCGTCTCGTGCGGTTACGTACGCGGGAACGATGCCGGAGAATATCCGATCACACTGTCCGGGCTGTCGTCCGACGATTACTCCATCATATACATGAACGCCGAGCTCGATGTCGCACCGTACGAGTTGGGTCCGTCGGATTTCACGGTGGACACGTCGGCTGTCGTGTATAACGGTCTGGAACAGACCAGGGACATATCGGAGGTCCCGGAGTTCCTGAAGGCCTCCGACATACGCGTGACCTATTCCGACAACGTGCACGCGGGTACGGCGACCATCCGTATCGAAGGTACCGGCAACTGCGTCGGCGTCCAGACCTACAGGTTCGAGATCCTGAAGAGGTACGTCACCTTCACCTCCGCGACCAATTCGATGGTGTATGACGGCAATCCCTTCGAGGACAAGACCGTCGAGATAGGCGGTTACGGCATAGCCGATACGGATTCCGTGGTGTTCGACGTCACCGGATCCATAATCGGTGTGGGTCATTGCACCAACTCGTTCACCTACATGTTCGTCAGGGGATCCGAGTCCGATTATAATGTGGTGAAGACCGAAGGTACCCTGACCGTGACCGAGACCAGGATAACGATCACGGTCATCGCAGGTTCCGTCATCGCGAAGTACGACGGAAATGCCCTGTCGACGGATGCGTACGCATTCACCGGATCGCTGGTCCGCGGGGACACCCTCCTCGTCGAGCTGTCCGGATCCCGGACCGATGTGGGTTCCTCCGTGAACAGGGTGGTGTCCGTGAAGGTGATGAACGGGGATGTGGACGTATCCGATGCATACACGTTCGGCAGCCATGTAGACGGTACCATCACCGTGGTGAAGAGGTCCGTCGTGATGACCTCCGGAAGTGCCAGCAAGACCTATGACGGCACCGCCCTGGTATGCGCTGACGTGACCGTATCCGGCGACGGTTTCATTGACGGCGAAGGCGCGGTGTTCACCGTGACCGGTGAACAGCGGTATGCCGGTTCGTCCGACAACGTCTTCACATACACGCTCAGGGACGGTACGTTTGCGAGCAACTACGACATCACATGCGACTATGGTACGCTGACCGTCAACAGGGTCTCCGCCGTCCTCACCATAGAGTCCGGCAGCAAGAGTTGGACCTATGACGGCACCGTCCATTCGTACGACGGGTACACATCCACCGGCAGTGTGCTCATGGCAGGCGACACGCTCCATGTCACCGTCACCGGGGACATAACTGATGTCGGTACCGCGGACAACGAGTTCACCTACTCCGTGAAGAACGGGGATGGTACGGACGTCACCGGCTGCTACACGATCGAAAAGGTCATGGGCGAACTGGAGGTCCTGCCGTACACCATAGATGAGGACGATTTCGAGATCGATCTGACCGATACCGTCTACAACGGGCAGGAACAGACCAAGAACGTCACACCCGTGAAGGATTTCCTGTCGGGCAATTACACCGTCACGTACTCGGACAACAAGGATGCGGGCGAGGCCCTCATCACGGTCACGGGTGTAGAGAATTGCGACGGTTCGTTCAGCTGCAGTTTCGTCATATCCAAGGTGTCCGTGACCGTCGAGTCCGGAAGCGACAGCAAGGTATGCGACGGAACGCCTCTCACCGACAGTACGGTCACCGTCACGGGCAGCTTCGTGGACGGGGAACTCCGCGGGTACGACTTCACCGGATCCCAGACGGTCATAGGCTCATCCAAGAACACGTTCGAGTGCGTCTTCAACGAAGGCGTCGATGCAGGGAACTATGACATCGGATACATCTACGGTACGCTGACCGTCACCCCGGTGTCGGAATTGGTGATCCAGGCCGATACCGATTCGAGGGTGTACGACGGAACGCCATTCGTGGCGACCGGATACGATGTGACACACGGTGCCTTGGCTACCGGGGACGTCCTGGACGTCGTGCTCTCGGGTACCATAACCGATGCAGGTTCCGTCGAAAGCACCGTGACATCCTTCACGATCCTCCGCGGGGACAGGGACGTATCGTCATACTATGTGGTCGAATGCGTCGGAGGTACGCTCACAGTCACCCCCCGCCCTCTGCAGGTGAGCGATTTCAAAGCGATAGACGTCCAGATCTACACCGGTTCGGCGATAGAACCGCCCGTAGTCTCCGACAATGCGTTGGTCACCGCGGACGATTACTCCTCGGAGTACCTGAACAACATCGAACTCGGGAGGGCCACGGTCACCGTCACCGGTACCCGCAATGCCATGGGTTCGGTGGAGTTGGGATTCGATATCTATTCCGGAATGAAGGTCTATGTCCTGAAGGACGGCCGCGGGAACACCTACGATCCCGATACCAAGAGACTCTCCGATTTCGGTACGGGTTCCTCCGACAGTCTCTACGACCTGAGGAACATATCTCCCAACATGACCCCACAGACCGCGGAACTGTCCGCGGTGTATGAGGGATCCTATGCCGGTATGCATCTGGTGCTTGTGATCGGCGAGGTCTCCGGCGAGCAGTCGGTGATCGACCAGGAGAACGGTCTCCTGGACAGGATCATGCTCACCGTATCTTTCGACGGGAACACGGTCGTATGCTCCCTCAGGGACGCCAAGACCAATGCGGTGGATCTCGGAGCGATCACGACAGGATCTCACCCCGTGAAGGTCACGCTCAGTTTCCCGCCCACGGATACGGACAATTCCGTATTGGGTCAGTCCCTGAACTTCGCTCTGGGCATAGGGTTGTACCATCAGGATCAGGGGGTCTCCCAATGATCCGTCACTGTTTCACGTTCCTTTGTAAAACGAAGGGAAGGAGGGATGCGTAACACCCTGTCCGTATCCCAGAAGGCGTCCGTCAGTGTCCGGATGCCGTATCCATGATTCGAGTAAGGCCATGCGTCTTCGATCAAACCCGTTCCAAACCGTCCCGGGACGTGTCTATCCGGGACATTAGATACAAAAAACAGAGGTAAAGTAAAATGAATGCAAAGATAACGGCAACCATAGCGGTCGCAGCCGTCGCAGCGATGGTGTTCGCCGCCGCAGGTGCGGTGACGTACTCCTGGTTCTCCGATTCGGAGGAGGCGAACATCAATATCGACACCGCTACCGTCAGTATGAGCGCCAAGTACATGTATTGTCTCGAGGGCACAACACCCAGTGATTGGAAG
Organism: Candidatus Methanomethylophilaceae archaeon; assembly: GCA_051887655.1. Lineage (GTDB taxonomy): Archaea > Thermoplasmatota > Thermoplasmata > Methanomassiliicoccales > Methanomethylophilaceae > SIG5. Next base: position 10,692 of record JBJEZZ010000041.1, read on the forward strand.
CCTGTGAGCGAAAGCAGCGTCACCATCCCCAACGTCACTCCCAACAAGAAGATCGATTTCACAGTTGGAAATTATGATAATTATTCCACGATCCCTGTCAAGTACTATCTCTTCGTCGAGATCACGGCAGGCCCCCTCGGTATCCAGGCAGGACACCTGACTCTCAACGGGGATGCGGTTCCCGCACTTTCCGAAGGAAGCAGTCAGAAGTATCTCCTTGCACAGGAGCAGCTCGCCGTCGATGCGATTCCCGATAATAAGTCCTTCACCATTGCAACTTCCATCGATCTCGTACAGGGCGAGACTTTCAGTGTGAAGATCATTTCCGAGGTCTATCAGGTGGACGCAGTGGTATCCCTCCCTGCAGAACTCGAGGCATCCGGAGACGACAATAAGGTTGCCAGCACTTACGTCATGGACCCCGTGACCAACACGACCATGCCTGTGACCGTCACCGTTCCCAACAGTGTAGAGGGAGCCGCATCCGTCTCTGTCGCGTATGTGTCTGAAGCGGGAGCCGCATCTTCCGACAAGATCACACTCGATCTTACCATGACTGATGCATCCGGTGCATCCATTCATGATTTCGGAGAATCCGTTGTCACAATTAAGCTGACGACGCCATACCCCATCGGAAGTGTCATGTACAACGGAACCGAGGCCCATGATTTCACGTGCGTTCTTAATTCAAGCGGCACCTATGATGTTGAATTCACCACGAATCACTTCTCTGAATTCGTTCTCAATTGTGCGACCGTGGTAGTTGGAGAGGGTGAGGATGCAACATATTATTCCGATCTTTCTAAAGCTGTGATGTCTGCTGAAGGCAAAAAGGTCACTATCCTGAAAGATATAAGTTGCCCAGATAAGTTGGTAATGTCTGATGACCAGATTGTCAATCTGGATCTTAACGGTCACATCATCGATTCAAAATATTTGTTCTGTATCAATAAAGGTACCAGTGGGGTATCCATTACAATTGATGGTACAAAAGGCGGATCAGGAATTAACGGTCGCGTCGTCGCAAATTGGTACAATACTGATTTTGATCTTATGGTGAAAGGTGGCAGTTACATTGCACCTAATGATTATGCATTCATCGTCTATGGTGGAGATCAGATCTCTTTTAGTGAGATGAATGTTGACGCATATGTTGGATTCTGGTTGTCTAGTAATAAAATCAACAGTGTCTATATTGATGCTTGTAATATAAAGGCCGATTATGGTGGGGTTGGAATATATCTTGCAACTGCAGTTGATGCAATCATATCCAACACCACTGTCATTGCCGATGAGACTGCGTTGGAGATCAAGTCCGGAGCTGTTGAAATCCGCAACTGTATGTTCTCCAGTGAGGCGTATCTGTGTGATGCAAGCTCCATCAACCACAACGGATCGGGAGCAGGCATTGCAGCTGTTGTGATAAACAACGCATACAGCCATATTGGATGCGCAACAAATGTTACCATCGATAACGATACCGTGATTGCCAATACTGCGGCAGAATCTAAGCAGATCCTGATTATCGCAGATAAAGAACATGCGGACTACAACATCACCGTCAATGCAGTGGGAAAGACTGCCGGTATTGCTTTCGTCGATGGTTCTGAAGCAGACATTGTCTTCAACAACGTGAATGCTGTCGCATCTGTGAATGGAGAATATTATGCCTCCTTCTCTGATGCATTCAACAGTCTTAACAATGAATCCGGTAAAATCACGATACTTGACAGTCATGAGACTGTAGGTGTTGAATTGGCCAGCAATCAG
>JBJEZZ010000042.1:0-3052 GCA_051887655.1 Candidatus Methanomethylophilaceae archaeon
GGAACCCATGGACGGCATACCCCCGTACCTCAGGAATGCACATTATTCCAACGCGAAGGACCTGGGCCGCGGTATAGGGTACAAGTACCCGCACAACTACGAGCACAACTGGGTCGAACAGAGATACCTCCCCGAGAACCTCGCCGGCAGGACGTTCTACAGACTCACCGACAACGGGTACGAGAAGAGCATCAAAGCGTACCTGAAGAGGATTGGGAAGATTCGATGAACAGGTCCGGTTCGTCCTCGTACACGTTCATGAAGAAACCGTTGTCGCCGTAGATCCTCATCAGTCTGCGGCCGTATCCGTGACCCACCTGCACAACGGAGGAGGGTCTGAACGATGTGCTGTGAAGGACCGAATCGAACCGGCAGTCGTACATCATCGCACGTATGCCCGACCCGTCGCGCATCCTCTGCAGCAGGATGTCGTGCTTCCCGTGGTCCACGTAGAGTGTCAGATGGGTCTCCTTGTCGACGGACGGGTCTTTCGATTCCGTCCATTCCCCGGGACTGTCCCCCGACAGGATGGCGAGGTCCGCCGCGGACATGTATGCGAGCATCCCTCCGTCCAGTTCCATGTATATCGACTCGGCGGCGGTCCTGATCTTGGCCGAGTACGAACGGTCGGACATCCTCCTGTCGCTGACCATCACGTACATCAGGACATACATCACCATCTGGAAGAGGGAATCCCCGTAATAGATGAACGTGATGGCGAAACTGCGCAGACAGTGCCATGCGTACAGGAACTGCAGCAGCATGATGGCCACCTGTGCCAGTATCATCACCCCGAGACGGCGGGCATTCCTCCTGACACCCAGATGGTACAATGCGAGGAACAGCAGGGTGCCGCATGCGATGACGAGGGACAGGAGATCCAGCATGAACGTGGTGTCGTCCACGCCGTTGAATTCCACACCGAAGGCGAGCAGCGTACCGATCACATCCGCCAGGAGGACCAGGGTGACCGCGACGGAGATGTTCTTCTTCGGACACAGCAGCAGATACATCCCCACCGCGAAGGATATCACGTACGAGACCAGCAGGTACATGGATTCCTCTATGGCGTCGAACCTCAACAGCAGATACGTGTAGTACACGACGATCATCACGACCATCAGGCCCAGGGCCATGACCATGATCTTATCGCGGGCATCGGTTCTCATCCTCATCCACCTCCCTCTCGTCCAGATACTCCGTGAGCGATTTGTGCAGGATCGAGAATCTCATGAACCGGCCGTCGTCATCGAACAGCATGATGCTGGAACTGTCCTCCACGGTATTGTTCTCCAGTACGTAGTACGAAGCGGCCAGCCTGTTGGCGTGGACCAACGACGTATCGAAGTCCTTCGCGAGGGTGAAGTACAGTTTGGACGAACCCTCCCATCTCTGTACCAGCACCTTCATGTTCTGATCGCGGCCGGACAGTTCGAACGAATACTGGTATGTCGCGGGACCTCCGTCGTTCACCCTGTCCCAGGTGCCGGGATCGGTGAAGCCCTTGCAAATCCTCCTCGCCTCGTCCTCCGAGATCATCGTATCCTTGGATGCACAGATGCATGCGGCCGCGGAACCGACGCACGCGTCCACATGCTCCATAGGGGAATTGCGCCTGACGCTCTCCGTATCAAGAAGTGCCAGCAGCATGAGGTACATGAGGATCTGCAGGACTATGTTGAGATTGTCGCGCAGGGTGGCGTAGACCTCGCCGGTGGCACGTATGACGATCAGTATCATCGCCGCATACAATACGACCAATGCCGTGACGGTGAGCATCGTGTTGGTCCTGTTGCGCGATATGCCTCTGAGATAGAACACCCCCGAGACGATCATGTTCGCGGCAAGGCACATGAGGATCATACCGAAGAAGAAGACCGTCGATACCTCGCTGAACATGTACGAGATGGAGGTGACCAGACGTCCCGAACCGACGCATACCAGATAGATCGCGGCAGTATTGGTGAGCGTTATGTGCCTCCACAGCAGGATGGCGACGCCTCCGATGAACAGGAACGCGTTGGAGATCGTGCTGGTGATATAGATGCCGTTGATGTCCAGCATATCGGCCACGTCGTAGCCGTCGTACTTCATCCCCCATATGATGCTCAGGACGACGTACGCCAGCATCACCAGGCCCATGATCTTCGGCATATGTTTAGAAATGAACTTTACCGTCCGGGATGTCCCGGTGGACATGGAAGAGAAATAGGGGTGTACGTTCATATCGGCCTCAAGGCATGGTCATATCGATCTGCGCGGTGCTCCGCAGGACTTCTTGCCTTCCGGACACGGTCCGCGCATACAGGGCGGGCCGGCATGCGCGAATATCGTCGGGGACACTTCGCGGCACAGGCGGAGCATCTCGTCCGCCATCTGCCTGATCTCCCACTGTGCGCGGTTGCAGCAGCGCAGGGAGAAGAAGTGCAGAAGCTCTCTCGCGTTCATCGTGATGGTGATGTTCGTGGTGCATCCGTTCGGAAGAAGGTATCTGGCATCCTCCGGGGGAACACCCATGTCGATGAGTCTCCCGTATGCATCCCAGATCGTCTCCATGGTGTCGGCGTACAGTCCCTCCCTGTCCGCATCTCCGGAGACGGTCGTCGGGACCACATACGTGGGATCCTTCAGGGACACATACCTCTGACTCTGTTGGGAGAAGGAGGCTATGCGGTGCCTGACGAGCTGGTGGGTGAGCGCTCTGGAGACGCCCTCCACCGAAAAGGTGAACGATGCGTGTTCGATGACCGAATGGTGCCCCATCCCGACTATCCTGCCCAGGGTCCTCTCGGCATCCCCCGTGCCCAACAGGTCGTGCGCCGGCTCCTCGGAATAACATGATCTTCCTGCGGCGGCACATACCTCGTCTGCGTCGTGTGTGTATGCAAGGAGCTTGACTATCATCGGACCTCACCGTCATGGTTCCACGCCTCGGAGCGTATCTTGTCGAGGCGGCCCTTATCAGTAATATCCCTTAGCCTTATTTTCTTTATCCCGTAACCACCCAACAGAGCGGCGAGTCCTTCCACGTGAGCATCCCCGCAGACGACCA
>JBJEZZ010000043.1:0-12313 GCA_051887655.1 Candidatus Methanomethylophilaceae archaeon
CCTGCGACTTCGGTGTGGACCCATACAGGCTGTACATGACCAACCGCCGCATAGACCCCTCGGACAGGGATCAGCTGGAGAAGTACACATCATACAGCGATGCGTTCAGCCCCCGTCTCCTGGATTGCAAATACGACGAGATGAACTCCATAAGGGAGAGGTTCAAGCGCACCTCCATCGTCACGGGCATGAACGACTGTCTGGACATGCGCGCCCAGCACCCTTGGATGATGGATGTGAGGCAGGATCTCAACGAATACGACATCGAGATGGCCAAGAACGACATGCTGGCACTCAAGGACGAGATCGGAAGGTGGCGCAACTCAGGTTTCTTCAGCAAGATCCTCAACAAGAGCAAGATGAAGAAGAGGATCTACGAGGTGTTCGAGAAGTACTGGCAGTACTACAGGTGCAACGACATCATGGGTACGTACATCGAGATGGACGAGTACCTCCGCGGTCTCGAGTACTACGACGATTTCACCACCGTCAACAACGCGTACGAGGCCCTCACCGATCACGAGAAGATGTACGTGGACGCGATGCACAGGATAACGTCCGAGGAGATAACGTCGCCGAACCTCGTGAACGACGAACTGTACAACTTCATCATACTGCAGCACATACAGAAGTTCGAATCGGAGAACAAGGAGGTCCTCAAGGACATCGCATCCTTCGAGAACATCGAACGCGACCTGAAGGAGTACATGGGACAGAAGAAGGACATCTCCCGCAACGAGATCGAATGCAGACTGTCAGGATATCTGTCGTCGATAACCGAATCCAAACGCTACGGCGAGATGCTCCGCGTCACGGAACTGAAGAGGAAGTGGAGCGTCAACAAGTTCATCAACAAATTCGATTTCGAATTGTTCAAAGGCATCAAGATATGGCTGCTGACGCCGGACGTCGTATCGGAGATAATCCCCATGCAGCCCGGACTATTCGACCTGGTGATATTCGACGAGGCATCCCAGATGTTCATAGAGAAGGGTATCCCGTCCATAATGAGGGCGAAGAAGGTCATCATAGCGGGAGACCACAAACAGCTCCGTCCGTCCAAGCTCGGAGCGGGACGCATCGGTATGGACGAGGACGATGCGGAGGACGAGGGCGACACACCCATATACGAGGATGCGAACAGTCTGTTGGACGTCGCCCGTTTCAAGTATCCCACCGTGATGCTGAACTACCACTACCGCTCCAAGTACGAGGAACTGATATCCTTCTCCAACCATGCGTTCTACAAAGGGAGACTGTACGTCTCCCCCAACATCGAGAGCGACTGCGAACCTCCCATCAAGGTGCACAAACTCGACGACGGGAGGTGGAGGGACCGCAGCAACCGTGCGGAGGCTATCAAGGTCGTGGAACTGATCTCCGAGATCTTCAAGACCAGGAAGGACGACGAGACCATAGGCGTCATCACGTTCAACAGTACGCAGATGGACCTCATCGATTCGCTGCTGGAGGAGAGATGCGGCACCGATCCGGATTTCGCCGCATCCTACCTGAGGGAGATCCGCAGGAAGGACAACGGGGAGGATATCGGACTCTTTGTCAAGAACATCGAGAACGTCCAGGGTGACGAACGCGACATCATCATATTCTCCATCGGATACGCCAAGGGAGACAACGGAAAACTGGTGCGCAACTTCGGATGGCTGAACCAGCCCGGAGGGGAGAACCGTCTCAACGTGGCTATCTCAAGAGCAAGGAAGAAGATACACATAGTCACCTCGTTCAACCCCGCGGAACTGTACGTCGACGATATGAAGAACGACGGCCCCAAACTTCTGAAACAATATCTCAGATACTGCTTCGCGGTGAGCTCCGGCGACAAGAACTCCGTCAGGAACATCCTCGGGTCCATGAACGGTTCCGACTCCGTCGAGAACGGTACCACACTTGACGACCAGTTCGCCGACCGTGTATACGACGCCCTGATCAAGCACGGGTTCGACGTGGAGAGGAACGTCGGTATCGGAGGATACAGCATTGACCTCGCCATAAGGCGCGGCGGGAAGTATGTTCTCGGTATCGAATGCGACGGAAGACTGTATCACAGCGACATGGACATCAGGGAGAGGGACTACCACAGACGCAAGTACCTGGAATCAAGGGGATGGAACGTCTACAGGGTATGGAGCCCCAACTGGTGGAAGAGCCCTTCGACCGAGATAGAGAAGATCGCGAAGGTCATAGACGGTTCTTCGGAAGCAGTCTCCAGAACATCAGCGTGATCGTCACCGCCATCACCGCCAGAAGGATGTCCGTGAGTACGAGAGATTCCGCGATCGTATCGTCCGATATGCCGGACACGAGGAATGTACAGTCGGACGGGACCGTGAGTTCCGCATAGGACGTACCGTCATGCATCACCGATGTGCCTTCGACCGTGTATGTCCCGGATGGGGAACGCACCAGTACGTCCAATGACGATCCCTCTGCGCAGGCGTACGGCACCCATATGCGCACATCGTCCACCCGGCCGGACACATCCACACGATAGACCGCAGAACCGTTCTCGGTACCTATCCTATCCACTGATACTGTGGACTCCCCAGACGGGACGAACTCCGCCATCCACATGCCCTTCCTCTCCGCACGTACGATACCGTCCGGGGATGATACGGACATCACCTCCGCGTCGCATCTGAACACGTTCCCCTCCGGGATCGGGGACCATACCGCACGGAACGTCATGTCCGATGCGGGTACCGTATCGGGCACCTCCGGCACCCATCCCATGTGCAGCATACAGTCGGATTCCAGCGACGGTGCCGTCAGATCCGTCCCGTATCCCGCATACATATCCGATACCGTTACCCCGCAGGAAACGAACACCATGTGATACAAAGGGATGTGCCAGACCGCATGTATCACGATGTCGTGCGCGGGCATGCGTTCGGGGACCTGCGACCATCCGGAGAACACCTTCCCTTCGGACACCGGCACATCTATCTCCGGGATCGGGGAACCGCACTCCGCATCCATCCTGACGGACGAACCGTCGCCCATGTCGAATGTCACCGAGAACGTCATCGGATCCCATATGCCCAATATCACGGTGTCATGGTCCGGGAATGTCTCCGGCACGGCGGACGTCCACCCCCTCAATACATACCCTTCACGATCCCCCGTACCGTCCGGGACATCCACGGGATCCCCGTAATACCCGGTCACGGTGACCGTATCACACCCTCCGCCGAAGATCACCGAATACATGTTGCGCTCCCACACAGCAGTATATACCGTATCTTCAAAGGGGATCGTGTCCCCCGGCGAGGGGGACCATCCGGAGAACCTGTGTCCTTTCCTGACAGGATCATCGGGAATGAGTACATCGGAACCGTACGTACCGGCGATCGACTGCATCGGCGATCCGTCACCCGTATCGAAGAACATCGTATACGTACCGGGCCTCCAAACGGTCATGAACGTCATATCGGACATTCCGCAAACATCCGGGATGCTCCCGTCCCAACCGATGAACAGATATCCCTTGCGTACAGGATCCGCCACATCCGGCACGGATGAACCGGGACACAGCACCATATCATCGATCGGAGTGCCGCCGCAGGTATCGAACACGTATCTCACGGTGATCAATTCCCATAAAGCGGTGAACACCATATCCACGTCAGGCATCACGTCCGGGACCTCGGGACTCCATCCCGCGAACCTGTACCCGTCCCTGTCCGATACCTCCGGCACACGGATCGGATATCCGACAGCGGAGGATACGGATACGTCAGCATCATGCATACGGAACGTCGCGGTGTGCTCCGCAGGCCTCCAAACGGCCTTCAGGGTGATGTCGTAAGGCGCCATCGTCAGGACCGTATCCGACGCATATCTGTGCAGACCGTCCGTCCAACCCGCGAGGTACATCCCCTCAACCGTACAGCGGTATTCCGGTATGGCGAACGTGCATCCCGCAGGGACGTCCAACCCTTCCAGCGACGGACCTCCGTTGGTGTCGAACGTGACCCTCCTGACAGGAGAGAACACCGCAGTCAGATCGATGTCACGGTCCATCAGCAGTTCGCGGTCGATATCGTACACATCGTCGGACCAGCGTATGAACGCATACCCCTCCCTGGGTTCAGCGGATATCCTCGCGGACGTACCCGTATCGAACACGCCCGTACCGGTGACCGTCCCCCTGTGCGGAGCATCCGCATCCACCGACAATACCCAGACCTTCATGAATGACGCATGCAGCGACGGGATGTCCATCGTCCGCACCATGTCGTCGGAGGACACCGGTCTGGTGAGCTCCGGGTCATAGTACCAGCCTCTGAAATCGTATCCGCCCTTCTCCGCCTCCGGCAGCGTACCGAACGCGGAATCGAAGCGTACCTCCTTCACGATGTCCGGATACCCTTCGAACACCAGCGGTATAGTCCTCGGGGACCAGGATGCGCATAGCACCAGATCCCTGTCGGGCATCGTATCCGGGACATCGATGTCCCACCCGGAGAACGAATACCCGTATCTCTCCGGATCCGCGATCGATACCGCGGAACCGTAGTCCAATCTGAATGACGTGAGATCGCAATCGGTGAACGAGATCCCGTAATCGTTGACGGCCCACACCCCTCTGATCACCATGTCCTCCGCGGGCATGGTGCCGGGTACCGCAGGATCCCAGCGGACGAACGTGTGTCCCCTCTTCGAGGGATCTGCAGGCACCGTGATGTCCGAACCGTACGTCTGGCATATGTCCTTCTGCACAGTGTCGCCGGTGTCCGCGAACCTTATGGTGTAACTGTTGACCGCCCATATCGCGAAGAGTGTTACGCTCCCCTCGGGGATCAGATTGTCCGCTTCGGAGTTGTCGGTCCTGCACACGTCACCGTCCCGTGACAGGGACCATCCCGCGAAGGAATGTCCCGTGAGCGCGAACGTGTTCCCGGGGATCCTGGTGTCGGAATCGTATGTGATCGGGAACACCACCTCTTCCCCTGTACCTCCGTTCGGATCCAACGTCACGGTGTATATGTTGGCGCCCCACAGGGCGTACAGTACGGTCTCAGTATCCCCTTCCGCGCCCGTGGCCATGTTCATCACCGATACACAATCGTTGAACTTCAGCTGCCCTGTACTGCTGTCGGACCACCCGATGAACGAATACCCTGTGCGTTCGAACGTGCACTTCGGGATGTCCTTCGGCTGATCGTATGTCATCGACATCGGTTCCATCGAACCGGTACCGCTGTTGGGATCCAATCTTATGGTGTAGGTGTTCGCGGTCCACAGGGCGATGACCGTCAGGTCCTCCGCGGGCATGGTGGCGGGGATGGGTTTGTCCCAGCTTTTAAAAACATAACCTACTCTATTTGTGTCTACGGTCGCATCAATATCAGAATTATAATCAAAAGGACATTTTATTACATTATCCGCTGAAAGTATGAATGTAAGAACATATTGATTGATCTTCCAAATTGCAGTAAATTCCATTGATTTGGATGGCATTACTTCGGGTATTGCAGAATCCCAAGAAACAAAAGAATATCCTAATAATGTAGGGTCATCTGGAATGGAGATAGGCGTTCCCACGGGTACAGTAATTGATTCTATTATTGATCCAGAACCTGTGTTAAACGATAATGTTGGGTAGTTAGTCCATATGGCGTATAGCGTAATTCTGTTAGAGGTAAATAGTGCTATTTTTGAATCGGAATAATCTAATGAATAAGAATCTCCAGTACCTTCTTTGGAAGTGTTCCAAGATAATAATGTTTGATTCCCCATAACAAATGAAGATTTCGGTAATTCTTTTTCCACACCGTATTCCATATATGTCGATTCCATGGATCCTGACGCGCCATTGCCATCAAAATCAATCCAATAGTATGTATAAGCCCATTTAGCATCAAAAACAACTACTGATGAAGAAATATTGTAATTAGACTCCGGGGAAAAACAATTTCCTAACTGATCAGCCCAGTACAAAAAAGTGAATTCGAATTGTGTTGGAGCGGCTTTTAGTATCAATTCAGCAACTGGTTTGATAAATTCATCTGTAATGTATGTTGCTGAACCTCCATTTAAGTTATACACGATATGTAACGGGCACTCAAAAATGTACAATTCTGAAGATGTAGAACCAAAAATAAGATCTGAGTCTATTGAGGAGTACGTATATACGTTGCACAAAGACGTTATTTTTGAATCCAATGAATAATTTCCAAAACTTATATCAGATGAACAAAAGAACAATTCGCTTAGGAACTTACAATTAAAAAATGCATAAGATGCGACATTTGAGAGCTCTGTACCAAAATACAATGATATTACATCCCTAGGACACCAATATATCTTATCTCCAGACTTTGAATACAAACAATCCTCTTTTGATGAGTATGCCGCATTACCTATCGATACAGAAATTGAATTGATATTAGTGTCTCTAAAACACCCCTCTTCAATGAATACCAAACTATCTGGAATCTCTAAATCGCCACAAATGTTGTGACACCCAGCAAACATACTATAACTCAATCTCTTTACACCATCAGATAATTCAATTTTGACATTTGATGATGTGAAATCTGGTGCCCATAATCTGTTTGATTCAGTAACATCAGAACAAAAACCAGATGTTCCCCCTAAAAAAATAATTTTTTCTACGGAATTTGATTCTGTAAATGCAGTAATCAGTTTTGTTGAAAACTCGATTGGAACAGTAATTGTTTTTACATTGACACAATTAGTGAACGTATCTGAGGGTAACGCAAGTAATTCGCTTGTAAAACATACCTCTGTCAATAAAGGACAATTATCAAACGCATTCTGCAAAATTGATGTTGATCCTGATTCTATATAGATTCTTTTCAATTTTGAATCATTTTGAATAGAGTAGCTCGATATTATAGACACTTTATCTCCAAAATGAACTGAATAACCATCGATGTCACCTGATTCATCGATAAAATTTGGTGTAACAGAAGATGAGTTATAATTTATGTTACACAATTTTGAACAGTGACTAATAGATGAATATCCTACGGAATTGACACAGCTACCAATGGTCAAATCCACCAATAAATTACTACGATAGAACGATAAAGATGAGATTTCTTTTATTGAATCAGGCACGTTGTAACTTATGCTTTGATTATTTCTTGGAAAACATATCAATTTATTCGATTCTTTTAGGCATAATACACCTTCAATATCTTCATATGTAGTGTTGTCAGAAGATACCAGTATCTTTTCTAAAAGTTCCATTTCTCTGAAAGAATCTAAGGGTATCTCACTGATTGAGCTAGGTATTGAAATTATGGTGATATTATTACAATTGTCAAAAGAAGTATCTACAATCCGAATAGTTTCATCTGAAATGATAAAATGCCCACTCTTCAAATCTGGCACTTTAATTAACGTTTCATCAGACCCATTCACCGAATATAATGCACCATTTTTTGATGAATAAGACGTATTTTCTGAAACAACAACCAATTCCAATAGGTTAATACAACCATAAAAAGCATTTTCATCAATATGAGTGACCTTTTCATTGATTACTAGTGAATTGTTCCCCGATATGAAAGTACAATTCATAAAAACGTTTGACCCTATTGAAACAAGTTCCTTTCCCAGACATCCACTCTGTATAGATATATTGTCTAATCCACAAAAAACACTAGGATTGAGTGATGTAACTGAGTCCCCGATTGTTACCTCAATATCTTTATTCGAACCAAGGGTAGAAAATAAACTCTTTTCATAATTTGTAACATAAGATGAATTGAATAGAATTGTTTCTACATTAGGGCAGTTAAGAAAAACACCAGAAACATACTTTGTATTAGAACCGATCTCGATAACTGATAGTTCAGAACAATTTGAAAAAGAATTTTGACTAAGATAGCCAGATGGTATTTCGATATAGTTTAACCCTATACAATTGGAAAAACTATTCGGCATAATCATTTCCAAAGTTCCAGGCAGAACAATCTTTCCAGACAGCACTATAGAGTCGATAAAAGAGTTGGATTCTATTGCCTTTACAGGAATATTAGCGCCAGAGTAATAGATATAGTCGGGGAATGTGAAATTCGACAACATCTCAGCGGATGCCCCCGTGATTGTAGCTTCCCCGTCTACGATATCATAACAGACCCCATCGACCTCGAACGCCTCCGCATCCGAACCGTCCGCCGCGAACAGCAGCAGGAAAGACACCGCTGACAACAGTGCCAAAAGGATCATCCGATCGCGACGGCGACCGGAGAACGGGGTCCCGTACGGGTCTGACTGTCGTTGGTCCATCGTACCGCGTATAAGCCAGACGTTATAGGTTTATAAACGGGGCGCATGCCCCGCGAACAGGTTTCACTTCTTGGCGATCTTGATCTCCTCGAACTCGGACTTCGGCATGCCGCAGACCGTGCAGAGGTAGGAATCGTCCAGTTCCGCGAAGGGGACGAACTCCTTGTCATCGTCGTAGATGTAACCGCATACCTTGCATCTGTATACTGCCATAGGTCCCGAATCTCCTTCTGGATATAAAACAAGGATAGTTCGGGAAGGGCCCCCGTGAAGGGGATTCAGTGCTTCTTACCGCCCTGGGGCTTCTCCGGGGGACAGCGGATCTTCACTGACTCGGAGTGCGCCATGAGTCCCTCGGTCTCCGCGATCTTCCTGATGGTGGGCGACAGGATCTCGAGGCCCTCCTTGGTGAGCATCTGCACGGTGGAGGTCTTCCTGAAGTGCGCGACGTTCAGTCCGGAGCTGACCTTGGCATTACCCGCGGTGGGGAGGACGTGGTTGGTACCGGACGCATAGTCACCGGCAGCGATGGGCGTGTAGTTGCCGACGAATATGGATCCCGCGTTCCTGACCTTGGACAGGGTGTCCAACGGATCCGCCGTGACGATGACAAGGTGCTCGGGCGCGGCATCGTTCATCATCTCGATGGCCTGGTCCATGGAATCCGCGAGGATGTATCCGGAGTTGGCCAGCGCGGCCTCGATGATCTCCTTCCTGGGAGCGTTCGCGACCATCTTCTCTATCTCTTTCCCCACAGCGAGTGCCAGTTCCTCGGAGTCGGTCACGAGGATCGCGGCCGAGGAGGGGTCGTGCTCCGCCTGTGCGACCAGGTCGGATGCCATGAAGGCGGGATTCGCGGTGGAATCCGCGAGCACGGCGGCCTCGCTGGGTCCGGCGGGGAAGTCGATCTCCACGATGTCGCGGAGCATCATCTTGGCCTTGGTGACGAACACGTTGCCGGGTCCGACGATCTTCTGCACGGGTTCGATGGACTCGGTACCCAACGCCATGGCGGCGATGGCCTGTGCCCCGCCCACGGTGTAGATCTCGTCCGCTCCGGCGATGTCCATCGCCACGAGGATGGCGGGATTCACGGGTGCGGGGGTACAGCAGATGACCTCCTCCACTCCGGCGACGCGTGCGGGTATGACCGTCATGAGCGCGGTGGAGGGATATGCGGCCCTCCCTCCGGGGATGTAACAGCCGACCCTCTCCAGAGGCGTGCTCTTGACACCCAGGGTTATCCCGGGCTCGACCTCTCTCAGCCAGAGGTCGTCGGGCAGCTGCATCTCATGGAAACGCTGGATGTTGTACGCCGCATTCTCCAGTTCCTCGACGAGTACGGGATCGACCTTCTCGTAGGCGTCGTCGATCTCGTCCCTGGACACCTGTACGGCCTTGAGTCTGACCTTGTCGAACTTCTCGGTGAGCTCTATGAGGGCCTTGTCGCCGTCCTTCCTCACCTGCTCTATGATACCGGACACTATGTCGGTAACGTCCTTGGTCTTGGAGGCCCTGTTGTTCTGCCAGAACCCCTCTTCCAACTGCTGCCACATACTCTGTTCGATGATTACGTCCATATTTATACTGTCGCATACGGACACACGCGCGTGCGAACAAGGGTATATATTGGGCGAACCCGTGGACATTGGCATGAACAGAACAGGACTCGTCGTCGCGGTCCTCGCGGCATGCTTCATCGTGACCGTCGGAGCGGCAGGCGAAGCTGACGCGGCATCGCCGTCGTTCCCCTCGGTATCCGAGATATTCGATACGATCACCCTCCCCGATTACACATTCCAGACCTTCATCGATGACACGGCCACCGTGTTCTCCGAGAACATGATCAACAACATGGTCACGTACACCTCCGGACTCATCGATTATCTCACGACGGAAACGTTCCTCTCCGGGGAACCGGAGGCCTCGTCCTTCACCGGCGATGCGGGATACGTCAACATATTCCTCGTACTCTGCATCGTGATCGCCGTCGTCTGCATCCTCGGTGCGATGATAACCTACATCGCCAACCGCAAGACGTACGGAAAAGCAAGGAAACACGTCTGAGGGTCTGAATGAACGTAATAGTCGTAGGTGCGGGTAAGGTAGGTTACACCGTGGCCGAGCGTCTCTCCCGTGACGAATCCAACAACGTCATGGTCATAGAGGACGAGGCCCTCGCCGCGGACAAGGTAGGGAAGAGCCTGAACATCACCCTCTACAAGGACACCGGATCCAATCCGCGCGTCCTCCGCGAGGCCATCAGGACGCACAATCCCGATGTCATCATCTCCACCGTCACCCGCGACGAGGACAACCTCTTCATCTGCATGATGGCCAAGAGCATCAACCCCAACGTGAAGACCATCGCCAGGATCAGGGACAGGGACTACCTTCCCCCGAAGGACGAGAACGGTCTCACGAACGGATTGGTGGACGAGGTCTTCTCCCCCGAGATGCTGTGCGCCAACGTTGTCGCCATGCTCGCATGCCTGGAGAACGCCATAGAGTACGACGACCTCGATTCCGTCGGTATGAGTCTGGCCACGTTCCTCGTGAGCAAGCAGAACGCCAACATCATAGGCAGGACGATCATCGGATTGGACATCCCCAAGGACGTCACCGTCATAGCGGTGTACAGGGGAGGGGACATCCATACCGAGATAGAGACGTTCGAGCTCCACCTCGGCGACAAGATCTGCGTGTTCGGTTCCAAAGAGGGGATCATAGCGTTCAACAGGATGATGGGCGTGGACAGGGAGGCCAGCGAGTTCGTCATCCTCGGTGCCACCGCCATCGGTGTGGACACCGCGATCTGTCTCGAGGAGATGGGCAAGCGCAACATCAGGATCATCGAGACCGATCCCGAGAAGTGCAGCAACACCCTCCGCAACCTCAACTACACGCGCATAATGAACGGCAACATCGTCGACCCGCATCTCCTGGGCAACGAGAACGTGGGCCGCGCGGATGCGCTCATGGTCCTCGGTCCCACCGACGAGGTCAACCTCCTCGCCAGTCTCATGGGCCGCAACTACGGTTCCAGGAAGATCATCTCCGAATACTCCGTCCAGGATTACGAGAGCATCTTCGACTTCGCCGGTATCCAATGCTCCATAGGGTACCACCGTATCGTAGCCAACGACATCACCAAGAAGCTGATCTCGGACGAGGAGGCACTCCTCGAGATGAAGTACGAGAACGAGCTGTTCTTCAGCCTCAACATCAACGAGAAATCCCCGGTGGCCGACCGCAGGCTCGGGGACATCAAACTTCCCGCGGGATGCCGCGTCGCCTGCATCATGAGGGGCGAAGAGGTGATCTTCCCGCGCATGGACACCAAATACGAGGTGGACGACAAGGTCCTGATGTTCACGTACATGGTCAAGTTGGACAAGATACAGAAGATGTTCAAGGCCACCATCAAGGCCGTGTGAGGACGCACATGTCCGTCAAGAAGCTGGTCCGGTTCCTCTCCGAGAGCGGTGTGGCGGAATCCTTCCCGCTGTACGTCACCGGCTACATCCTCGTGGCGGAATCGGTCCTGATCCTCCTGTGCCTCCTGTTCTTCGGATTGGATGAAGGTCATGTGTTGGAGACCATGTCGGCCGTATCCATAGGGATGGCGTTCGGGATCGCCCTCCTGCTCCTGTTCAAATCGCCGCTGAAAGTATCCGCGGCCACCGGCGTGTTCACCATCTCGGTGATATGGTTCGTCGCGATCCTGTACGGGTGCGCCCCGTACATGATAGACGGATTCGAGTTCTCCGAGGCGCTGTTCGAATCCATCAGCGGATTCACCACCACCGGTATGTCCATCGTGGAGAACGTGGCCGACCTGAAGGACTCCGTCCTCATATGGAGGGCCACCACAGGATGGGCAGGAGGTATCGGGTTCATCATCCTGTTCTGTCTGCTCATGAGATACTTCGGATTGGACGGGAAGAACATCTTCGTGTCCGACGGTCTGAAACGTACGGTGTCGCATTCGCTCAAGTCCATCAAATCCCTGGCGATGGACTTCATCATG
>JBJEZZ010000044.1:0-12202 GCA_051887655.1 Candidatus Methanomethylophilaceae archaeon
ACCAGGTCTACCTCGGAGGATACATGTCCGGAGGAGTCGGATTCACCCAGTACGCATCCGCAGCATACACCGACAACATTCTTGAGGATTACACCTACTACGCAATCGACTACATCAAGGACAAGTACGGTGGTCTCTGCAAGCTCGACCCCAGCAACTTCGACGAACTCATCAAGCTCGGAGACAACATCAACTCCTACGCACTTGAGCAGTACGAGAAGTACCCCGCCGTCATGGAGACCCACTTCGGAGGATCCCAGAGGGCAACCGTCGCTGCGGCATCCACCGGAATGGCCGGATCCATGGCGACCGGAGTCGCAGACTGCGGAGTCAACCTCTGGTACCTCTCCATGCTCCAGCACAAGGAGAGGGCAGGAAGGCTCGGATTCTACGGATACGACCTTCAGGACCAGTGCGGTTCCGCCAACTCGTTCTCCTACAGGTCCGATGAGGGTCTGCCCATGGAGATCAGGGGACCCAACTACCCCAACTACGCAATGAACGTCGGACACCTGTCCGGTTACACCGGTATCCCCAAGGCAGCACACGTTGCCCGCGGAGATGCATGGACCGCTAACCCGTTCATCCGTGTTGCATTCGCTGATCCCAGCCTCGTCTTCGACTTCGCCAACGTCACCAAGGAAGTCGGACGTGGAGGACTCCGCGAGTTCGTCCCCGCCGGTGAGCGTTCCGCAGTCATCAAGGTGTAAGCATCATGCAGGTCGACGACATCGTGAAGTACCTCCCCACCTCGACGGTGGGGAAGATCACAGGTTTCCGCGAGCAGGACGGAAGGAATTGGGCCAGGCTCGATTTCACCGGTCTGTGGTACGACGTTAGTTTCCTGACGCCGTGCGATGCCAGTGAATACAAGACGATGTCCGTCAAATACCGTGAGGTGAAGACCGTCGATCTTCAGTCCGCCATCGACTCCATGAAGAAGGAGGATGTGGATATCGGCGGTTTCTCCCCCACCGCGTGAAGCAGCATCAAAACCCTTTCCCCAATCTTTCTTTTTTTTGTTATTTCGGTCCTGTCGTTCGCGGTCCTGCCATGGGACTTTATACTTCCAAGCAGTCGGTCCGTCGCTATGCCCGACTACATGAATCGGTACAGGCGGAGTCAGAGGCCTCCGCGGAAGGACACGGGATCGGTCCCCTGTGCGGGCGACGTATGGTGGGCCACCAACGTGGACGGCATCAAGGACAGGCCCGTGGTGGTGCTGTCATTCTCCGGAGGTGTGGCCACCTGCCGCAAGTGCACCAGCAGGGACGGGTCCGTACGCGACGTCATAGAGGATTATTACGAGGCCGGTCTGGAGAAGGAGACGTATCTGGCGAGGGAGAGCATACTCCTGGACAGATCCAGGCTCGCCAGGAGGCTCGGACGTCTCAGTCCGGACGACCGTGCATCCCTGCACATCTGACGGACGGCGTATCTGGAATCAACTAAAATATCTCCGATACATCATGGACATATGGAGACGTACGGCGACGGTATCACGCGTGTGTTGAATCTCGTATTCATCTTAGACGGTACGGACAACATCTCCGGCGAGGATTACAGGAAGGAATGCGATTTCATCAGATCATGCAGGGACGGGGTACCCACAGGAGGCATCGATGCGGAAGTCAGGGCCGTCATCGTACCGACCGGAGGGGATGTCATCGGACCCATGGAGCTGTCCGGATTGGACGCGGTACCGGAGCGTGCCGAATGCGATGTCGGGGCCATGTTCAAGGCCCTCCCGGACATCCTCCGCAGATGCGAGCGCCTGGGTCCGGACTACGTCGTGGACAACCTCATGGTATTGGTGTCCGACGGGAGGTTCCTGAAGCATAACGCCCGTGAGTATCTGCAGCTGACCGACAACGGACGTTTCCGCCGTACGTCGAGGATCGCGGTGTGTCCGTCCGATGATGCCGACGGCACCGTTCTTGCCGATTTCACGAAAGTGCCCGATCTGGTCTACGGCACGGATGTCTTCGACCGTATGACTCTGATCGTCTACGAGGACCGCATCGCCATATGCTCGAACGAGCCCATGCGGTACGACGGTCCGTCGGAAGAGGCGAACCCTCACAAACTCAACCGCATGAACTCCGAGGACTCTTCGGACGATGTGTACGATATCTGATGCCGGGGGGTCCCCGGCATCATGATCCCCGGGATACGGGGATCAGTTCTTGAAACTGTGTATGGGTGCAGGGATCCTTCCGCCACGGTTGACGAATTCCTCGCATCCGTACTTGTTCACGGGCATGATCGGTGCTGTACCGAGAAGTCCTCCGAACTCCGCCTGGTCCCCCACATCCTTTCCGATGACGGGGATGAGACGGACGGCGGTGGTCTTGTTGTTGATCATACCGATGGCCATCTCGTCGGCTATTATGCCGGAGATGGTGGATGCGGATGTGCTTCCTGGGATGGCGATCATATCGAGACCGACGGAACACACGCATGTCATCGCTTCGAGCTTCTCGAGGGTCAGTGCACCCATCTCCGCGGCATCCGCCATGCTCTGGTCCTCGCTGACGGGGATGAATGCTCCGCTGAGTCCTCCCACGTAGGATGATGCCATCACGCCTCCCTTCTTCACCTGGTCGTTGAGGATGGCCAATGCGGCCGTGGTACCGGGCGCGCCCACGCGTTCGAGTCCCATCCCCTGGAGGATGTCCGCGATGCTGTCCCCGATCGCAGGGGTGGGGGCGAGGGACAGGTCCAGGATACCGAACGGGATCCCGAGTCTCTCGGATGCATCCTTTCCCACGAGCTGTCCGATCCTGGTGACCTTGAACGCCGTCTTCTTGATGGTCTCGCAGAGCACCTCGAAGTTCTCTCCGCGCACCTTCTCGACCGCGGTCTTGACCACACCGGGTCCGCTGACACCCACGTTCAGGACGGCATCGCCCTCGGTCACACCGTGGAACGCTCCGGCCATGAACGGATTGTCGTCCGCGGGGTTGCAGAACACCACGAGCTTGGCGCATCCCAGGGAGTCGTTGTCCTTGGTGGCCTCCGCGGTCTCCTTGATTATGTCACCCATCATCCTGACGGCGTCCATGTTGATCCCCGTACGGGACGATCCGACGCTGATGGAGCTGCACACGTAGTCCGTCTCCTTGAGCGCCTTGGGTATCGATTGGATGAGCATACGGTCCGCGGCGGTCATGCCCTTCATGACGAGTGCGGAGTATCCTCCGATGAAGTTCACGCCGATGGTCTTGGCGGCGCGGTCCAGGGTCTTGGCGATGGTGACGAAGTCGTCAGGTGTCTTGCATGCGGACGATCCGACCATCGCGATGGGTGTGACCGATACCCTCTTGTTGACGATCGGTACGCCGTACTCCAGACCGATCTCGTTCCCTACGGAGACGAGGTCCTTCGCAAGTCCCGTGATCTTGTCGTAGATGTTCCTGTTGAGCGCATCGAGATCGTCCGTCATGCAGTCCATGAGGTTGATACCCATGGTGATGGTCCTTACGTCGAGGTTCTCGTGCTCGATCATCTTGTTGGTCTCGAGGACCTCGTTGAGTGTGATCATTGACATGTTATCATATCCTGTGCATCATATCGAAGATCTCTTGGTGCTGGGCCTTGATGGAGCATCCGATGGTCTCGCCGATCTCCTTGAGGCCGTCGGTGAGGTTCTTGAACGTCCCGTTGAACCTCTCGGTGTCCACGACCATCATCATGTCTATGCGGTCGCCGGTGGTGGTCTGCGAGATATCGAGGATGTTGATGTCGTTCTCCGCGAAGTATGTGCATACCTTCGCGATGATGCCTATAGTGTCCTTTCCGGAGAGTGTGACTATGGTCTTGATCATCTTCATTCCACCGATATCGATGAGAGTTCGTCGTATCTGACCGCAGTGACGATGCACTTGACCTTCCTGGACAGGTCCTTCATGTCGCCGTAAATGACATCGAACGGCTTGTCGCTGGTGCCGATGTCGACGATCATGACCATGTTGATGACATCCCTGACCGTGGTCTGCGCTATATCGAGGATGTTGATGCTGTTCTCCGCGAAGTATGTGCATACCTTCGCGATAATCCCTACCGTGTCCATTCCGACGAGGGTCACTACTGCCTTTTCCATTTACGTTCCTCTCCAGGTTTTCTTGAGTACCATGTACTCCATGGAGTCGACCAGTGCAATGAGCGACGCCTCTATGACGTTGGTCGACACACCTACCGTGTTCCACTGTTCCACTCCGTCGGTGGTCCTTATCATGACCCTGACGGGTGCGGCTGTGGCGGCCTTCTCGTCCAACACGCGGACCTTGTAATCGGTCAGCCTTATCTCTCCCACGTCGGGGAAGAATTTCGTCAGTGCCTTCCTGAGTGCGTTGTTGAGCGCATCGACGGGTCCGTCCCCGTCGGATGCGGTGTGCTCCATGTTGCCGAACTCGTCGGCCACCTTGATGCTGGCCTCGGATTTGATGGAGCCGTTGTCTATCTCGTCTATGTAGATGCGGAATGCGGGGATCATGAACGGCGACGTGAGGTCTCCGCATTCCCTCCTTATCAGGAGTTCCAGGCTTGCATCCGCGCCCTCGAACTGATATCCTTTGGATTCCAGCTCCTTGATGCGTTCAAGGACGGCCTTCACATGCCTGTCGTCGGCCGATATGCCCAATTCCGTGAGCTTCTTCATGATGCCTGCCCTGCCGGTCTGCTCCGAGATGAGGTAGTTCCTGTGGTTGCCCACGGATTCCGGCGTTATGTGCTCGTACGTATGCGGGTTCTTCAGGAGAGCGTCGATGTGCATGCCGCCCTTGTGGGTGAACGCCTTGGATCCCACGTACGGCATCGAGGAGTCGTGGGTCATGTTGGCTATCTCGGCCACGGCACGGCTGACGGACGTGAGCATGGTGATGTCCGCGTTCACCTCGTATCCCATCTTGAGCGTCAGGTCCGGGATGACGGAACACAGGTTCGCATTGCCGCATCTCTCGCCGAGTCCGTTGACGGTACCCTGTACCATCCCCGCACCGTTCTCAACCGCGGACAATGTGCATGCGACGGCGAGGTCGGAGTCGTTGTGGCAGTGTATGCCTATGCCGCAGGACACCATGTCCTTCGCGGATGATACCATCCTCCCGACCTCGGACGGCAGACTGCCTCCGTTCGTGTCGCACAGGGTGATCCATTCCGCACCCGCCCTCTCCGCGGTCCTGATGACCTCGGTTGCGTACTCCGGATCGTCCTTGTATCCGTCGAAGTAGTGCTCGGCATCGAAGATCACCCTCTTCCCCCTGCTGACGAGGAAGCGTATGCTGTCATCGATCATGCGGAGGTTCTCCTCGGGCGTTATCCTGAGGACGTTGTCCACGTGGAATCTCCAGCTCTTCCCGAAGATGCTTATCCATTCCACATCGCATTCGGACAGTGTCCGTATGCCGGTATCCTCTGATGCGGGTATCCCGGGCCTGCATGTGCTGCCGAAGGCGACGAGGGCGGAACGGATCGGTCTCTGCACGGTGTCGAACAGGTTGCGGTCCGTGGGATTGGACTGGGGCATCCCGCCTTCGATGAAGTCCACTCCCAATGCATCCAGTCTGGAGATTATCTCCTTCTTGTCGCCGACGGAGAAGGTCATACCCTCGGTCTGTGAACCGTCGCGGAGTGTGGTGTCGAAGATCAGGATCCTCTTGTCCATGCGAACTCATTCCTTCTTCTTTGTCCTCATTATCGATATTAGGTCGCTGAGGATGGCCGATGCGGTCTCCTTCCTTCCAGCACCGCGTCCGGACACGGTGATGGGGCCGGCGAGGTCGGTGTTGATCAGTGCGGTGTTGAGGGACCCGGATATGCTGAGCGGGTGTCCCTTGGGGATGAGTCTCGGGGATACCTCGAGTTTGTCCTTGGAGACCTCTCCGATGAGCCTTATGACCATCCCGCATTCGGCGGCGAGGGCTATCGCTTCGCCGGTGACGGACGTTATACCGGTGACGGACACGTCCTTGAACTTCACGTCGCGTCCGAAGACGGAGTTGGCCAGGATGACGACCTTGGATGCGCTGTCGTATCCCTCGATGTCGTATGTGGGGTCGGTCTCCGCATATCCGAGCTGCTGCGCCTCTTTCAGCGCCTGTTCGAACGGGAGTCCGCTGTCCATTCTGCTGAGGATGAAGTTGCAGGTACCGTTGAATATCCCCTGGATGGACTTTATCTTCATTCCCGCCAGGTCGTTGGTGCAGAGCGAGATTATGGGCATGGCGCCGCCAACGGATCCCTCGAACTTCAGTTCGCATCCGTTCTTCTCGGCCAACGCCATAAGCTCCGCGAACTCCAACGCGAGCGGTCCTTTGTTGACGGTGATGACGTTCTTGCCGTGCTCGAGGGCCCATCTGATGTTCTTCAGACCCTCCCCTCCGGTCTCCACGTTGGTGGGCGTCGCCTCGATCAGCGTGTCGAAGTCGCACATCTCCATGATGTCGATGGTGCTCTTCCCTTCCTTGAGGTTGTGTCCCGCCATGCCGGTGACGGTCTTGTTGCCGAGGATGCAGAGTCCGCATACCTCCCTGTCATCGATCTCGTAGGACCTGGAGTCCGTGACACCGACCACGTGCACCAGATCGCCGGTGAGCCTGTG
Organism: Candidatus Methanomethylophilaceae archaeon; assembly: GCA_051887655.1. Lineage (GTDB taxonomy): Archaea > Thermoplasmatota > Thermoplasmata > Methanomassiliicoccales > Methanomethylophilaceae > SIG5. Next base: position 6,602 of record JBJEZZ010000044.1, read on the forward strand.
TATGTCGGGTTTCTTGAGCAGGAAGGTCTCCATGGTGCCCTGTCCGACCGTACCGAATCCGGATATGAACACCCTCATCATTCCACCCCCCTGATGTATGTGTAACCCTTCGACCTGCATCTCTCGGAGAAGTATCTGTCCAATGCCGCGATCTCCTCCTCGGTGTTGACGTTGATGGATACCATGCAGGTGTTGCGTCCGGACGAGTTGGACGACACCCTGATGTCCTTGGATTGTATGTCCGCCACGTCCCTGGAGCCTGCCACGAGTTCGTCCGCGGTCGCCGCGGTGAGGTCCCCTATGATCATGAAAACGATGTTGCGGAGGTCTATGGCAGACCCGATCTTCGCAACGATGACGTCCTTCGATTTCCAGATCTCCTTGAGTCTGTCGATCATGTCGGGATCGATATCGAACGTCAGGTTGACAGCGATCCTCCCGCTGACCATCTGTTCGCGGCTGTGTACGACGCCTATGATGTTGGCATTGACCGTGGACATCGGCTCGAGCGCCGATACCAGCTGACCCGGTATGTCCTTGACGTAGATGTCGGCATTCACTAACATTTGGATTCACGCTCTCTGTCCCTCTATACGCGCGCACTTAATAAAAGAACGCATGGGTCCGACGCCGGAAACCGTGTCGGTGTCATGAGGGTATGTCCACATCGGCATCGATGGAGACGTCCGGCGAGTCCGTCATCGCGTACGGGTCGTTCCAGAATATGAACAGGATCCACTCCTTCAGGGGCACCATCTTCTCGTACGTGGGTTTGTAGTACTCCCTGACGAAGGGCATGAGCATGTACAGCATCACGAGCACCATGCAGAGCAGGAGCGCCCAGGAGGGGAACGCCACCAGGTTGAAGGGGAGCCAATCGAACAGATGGGTCTCTGCCAGGAGCATCAGTATCACGTACGATCCGGACGAACGCATCATCGACGCCCACGACCCTCTCATCCCTGACTTCAGCTGGAAGATGGTTATGACGTAGCTGACGTACTGGTAGAAGACGAACAGCAGCATACCGCAGGAGACGATCCTCTTGAATATGCCCATGTCCGACTGTATGCCGTCGAGACTGGTGAAGAGTCTCATGAGGTACAGGGATGCGAACACGAGTGCCACGGTACCGACGAGGAACAGCCCCGGCGGGGACCTCTTCGTGTCGATGCGTCTGATGTACGCCTTCGCCGTCCTCTGGAAATCGTTCTTCCTCTTCGGCATGGCGATGGGTCTGACCCCGGGTGCATCCGGTCCGTGTGCCGCATCCTCTGTGACCGCGTCCGATGTATCTGGTTGCGAAGGGGCATCCGCGGATACCGTCCCGGGTACGGGACACTCCGTACCCTCCTCCGTCTCCGGCAGTTCCCCGCACACGTCCTCGGGTTCGGTCGCCGTTCCGGGAACGGGTGCATCGTCCTGCAGGGTGTAGTTCACGGACTCCTCCGCAACGTCGTGTCCGGATCTGCCGGTAAGGCCGCGGGTCTTGGATGCTATCCTCTCGGCCGACCATACGAGTCTGTCTTTCACACCCATTTGCTCCGATGGTAATCATTAAACAGATAGATATAGTTACCATCCCGATGGACAACAGGGAAACCGTCACGAAAATAACGAAGGATGTCGATAGACGCAACAAGACGGATATCAGAATCTATCCTTTCATGGTGTTCATCGTTCTCGTCATATTCATAGTCGTATCGATGTACCAGGTCACGCAGCTCGTGGACAAGGGATCGGACGTGCGTCTCCAGTCGACCGGTGTCTTCGTGGCGGGCATCGGTGTGGTCATATCCATCATGTACCTTCTGATGTCCAGGAGGTATTCCCATGAGGACAGGGATCTGGCACTCATGAGGGACCTGATGGAGTATACCAAGGAGGAGTTCGACAGGTACGGGATAAAGGAGGACCATCACATCAACGACATGAGGTCCTGCATCAAGGCGGAATCCGGACTGAGATCGTTCAGGATAAGGTTCGCCGTGTCCGTGGCGCCTGCCGCGCTGGGTCTTCTGCTGATGATGTTCAATCCCTTCAGCGACGAGATCTTCCATACGACCATATTCCTGTTCGTCGCGTCCCTGGCCATCAATCTGATGTTCCTTCTTGGCTGCATAGTGTATCCCCGCAAGCACGAGAAGAACTTCGTGAAGTTCTCCGACGCGTTCGTCGATGCCATGTGCCGCTGCGGCATAAGGGTGAAAGGATACGAACCGGTCATAGGTTTCCGTCCGACGATACTGTTCGTCATACTGTCCGTACTGACCTGCGGTCTGTTCTTCGCATTCTGGCTCTATCTGTCGATGAGGGACATGAACAGGCACTTGGACGAACAGTGGAATTTCGAGGATTCCGTCATGGATTCCATCTTAATGTGATATCATGGCAATAATAATGCACTTCTCGGAGGAGTATCTCCCCAAACTGATGGAGATATCAAAGGCTGAATTGGGTTCCGACTATCTCGACGAGGATGATTTCCTCAGGACCGTCGGTTTCAAGGACGATTTCTGTCTCGTGGCCATCGATGAGACCGGTCCCATCGGATTCGCCATCTGCAACGTGTTCGGGAAGGAAGGCGTGGATCCCATCCTGCACATGCCGGACTGTCCGGAGAGGGACGAGATGCTGTCCGTCGGACGCATCGGTTATCTCGCATCGGTGGCTGTGTTGGATTCCGCCAAGGGCAAGGGGGCAGGTACGCTGCTCGTCGAGGCGGCGGAGAGGGAGTTCGACAGACGCCGCGTCGACGTGTCCTGTGCTATGGCATGGAAGGCCGTTCAGGGTTACGTGAACATAGCGAAGGTCGTGGAACGCGTCGGGATGTCGGCCGTCGCCGAGTATCAGGGATATTGGAACGACCCCCGTGCGTTCCCGAACGGACACGACTGCCCGGTGTGCGGGAATCCCTGCAAGTGTTCGGCGGTATTCTATCTGAAAAAACGTTGATACCGTTAATTTTTATACAAGAATCGTAGGGTTCAGATCGGTCCGCGCCATGTCTGGGTGCGGCCGTCTGACAACATATTTATTAGAGACTGGCAACTATTAATCCTGGGAGAGAAAATGTTAGTCTCAACGAAGGGCAGGTATGCTCTGCGTATGATGCTTCAGCTTGCGGAATCCAACAACGGCCCCGTAAGAATCAAGGATGTATCCGAGGCGCAAGGTATATCGGCAAAATATCTGGAACAGATCATGATCGTTCTCAAAGGTGCGGGTTTCGTGGAATCCATCCGCGGACCCAAGGGGGGATACTGCCTTGCCATGCCTGCCGACCAGATCACCGTCGGTTCGATCATCCGTGCCATGGAGGGTGAGCTCAGCATCAACTGTGTCAGGACCGGCGGGGCATCATGCCCGAATTCCAGTGGATGCAAGACGCTCAGACTGTGGACCATGGTAGACGATGCCGTCTGCAACGTCATAGACAACATCTCGCTCAGAGATATGGTCGAGTGGGAAGGCTCGTCGACGAACAAGATAATACCTGAGTAAGAGATAACGGTGTTAATGTCCGATTCAGAATTGTCCGGTCTGATCGCGGAGCATCCGTGTTACGATGATGCGGCGCACAGGAAGTTCGCCAGGATGCATCTTCCCGTGGCACCGAGATGCAACATCCAATGCAACTATTGCAACAGGAAGTACGACTGCAGCAACGAATCCAGGCCCGGCGTCACCAGCGAGGTGCTGTCGCCGGAGGAGGCCGCCGACAAGGTCGGTGCGGTCCTGTCGAAGATCCCTGAGCTCAGGGTAATAGGCATCGCGGGACCCGGGGATCCGTTGGCCAACGAGGCCACGTTCGAGACCATCGCGTTGGTGAGGGAAAGGTACCCGGAGCTCACGCTCTGCATATCCACCAACGGTCTGGCACTTCCGGATAGTGCCAAGAGGCTTTACGATCTCGGCGTGAGGTTCGTCACGATAACGATGAACGCCGTGGATCCGGAGATCGGGGCCGAGGTGTACGGTCATGTGACCGTCGACGGCAGATCGGTATCCGGGACCGAGGCCGCATCCGTGTTGATCTCCAGACAACTGGAGGGTCTCCGCATGTGTGTGGATCTCGGCATGGTGGTGAAGATCAACATCGTCATGATCCCGGGGATAAACGTCGACCACATCCCGGACATCGTCCGCAAGGTGAAGGAGATCGGTGCATACACCGTGAACATACTTCCTCTGATACCCGTGGCGGGAACGAAGTTCGAAGGGATGGATGCCCCCACTCCGGAGATGAGGAAGCGCCTCATGGACGAATGCGGGGATCTGGGTATACGCGTGATGAGGCACTGCAAGCAGTGCCGTGCGGATGCCATAGGCATGCTGGACAACGACCGTTCCTCGGAGTTCGCCTGCGGTTCGTGCAGGACCGCCGAGGCCAGACCGATCCTTCTGGGCGATCTCAGGGACGCGGTGGCCATCGCATCGGACGACGGCGTCAGCGTCAACCGCGGATTCGGGAACACGAGATCGTTCTACATCATCGACATAGGCGACGGGCATCTCATCGAGAAGGTGGATGTGGACACCGGACACAGCGTTGCCGGGCAGGACCACAAGAGCCATATATCGTCGATCATCACCTCCCTGAAGTCGCCCAGATATGTGGCGGTCGCGGAGATCGGTCCGTACCCGTCCAAGATGCTGGATGGGATGGGCATAGAGACGATCGTCACGGATTCATCGTTCGACGACGTCCTGGGATCGATACGTGCCAGATCCAAGAAGGTATGATCGTCGCGCGGAGCGGTCCGCGGTGAACGGTCCGTCATGATCCGGGGATCGAAGCCCGTTCAGATCAAAGATAGTGACCGGTGTCCTTTCATATTGCCACATAACAAAATGATGCCGGTCGGATATCTATCGATTGGATGATATCCAATCGATATCATCCGGCCCGTGTCGATTTCCGCAGCGACAGCATGCGCTCTTTCCGATGTGAAGTGATAGAAGCGCCGAGAGGGAGATTTGAACTCCCGAGGTGGAGTCACCACGAACTTTCCAGGCTCGCGCCTTACCGGGCTGGGCCATCTCGGCTGTGAATCCCCCTATCTACTGATTGTTTAAAAGGATATCGCCCGGTCGGTCTTTACGGACACATTCGAATACCGTGTCTTTCAGAACAGGGCGGCCTTTTCTGATGCTTTCCACAACGTCCGGGGAGATCTCCACGATCTTCACACACTCCTCAAAGGACATACGGATCAGATCGCCGTCGGGAGCCAGAGCCCTGGTGCCGCCGAAGAACTCGAAATCGCCGATGGTGCCTATATTGTTCACGAAGAGCAGGTATGATGTGTTCTCCAACGCCCTTGCGGGGAGTATGCGTTCGAAGAAGGGCTGCGATGCGACGGGGGATGCGGATATGCATATGTTGACGTCGGTACCCATCGAATGCGAGCACGTCTTCAGGATCTCCGGGAAGAAGATGTCGTAGCATATCGACAGACCGAATCTATGTCCTCTGAATCCGAAGGATGTAATCTCCTTCCCGGGCGTGAAGATCCTGTCCTCCGCGAAGGATCCGAATCCGGGCAGGTGTATCTTCCTGTAACCGAACGTCCCTTCGGGTGTGAAGACGTACGCACG
>JBJEZZ010000045.1:0-12111 GCA_051887655.1 Candidatus Methanomethylophilaceae archaeon
TTGGCGAAGTCCTTGTACTCGATCCTGGACTCGGAGCTGTCCATGCCGCAGTTCATCCTGGTACCGTTGGGTACGTCCGCGGACGGTTTCAGCAGGAGTACGGTGGAACCGCCGATCTCCTCGTCGTCCGCCGCGAGCAGCATGCCCTCGGACCTCTGACCCCTGAGCTTGGCCGGTTTGAGGTTATACAGACAGAGCACCTTCCTTCCGAGCATCTCCTCCTTGGAGTAGTATGCCTTGAGTCCGGCCACGATCTGCCTCTCCTCTCCCACATCCACCTTCATGAGGTAGAGCTTCTCCGCGTCGGGGTGGTCCTCGATGCTCGTGATCTGCGCCACCCTTATGTCCAACTTCCTGAAGTCCTTGAAAGGACCGTCCGAAACAGTGACCATTTCCTTCTTCTCCTTCTTCTTGGGCTCCTCGGCCTTGCCGTCCAATATGCCCTTCTCGGCATCCAGGACCTCCTTGGGCACCTCCACCTTGGAGAACACGGGTACGGGATCCGCGAGCTCCGTTCCCGGGACAAGGGGTACGTCGATCGCGCCGTATCCGTCCTTCTCGAGGTCGGACAGACCCATGAAGGAGTAGATCCTCTCGGACGCCTTGGGCATGAACGGCCATGCCATCAGTGCCAATGCCTTCGCTACGGACAGGTTGTCGTACAGCACCCTTCCGCACGCATCCCTGTCCGTCTTGACGAGGGCCCAGGGTTTCATCGAATCGAAATATCTGTTACCGAAGTGCGACAGCTCCATGACGGCCTTGATCGCCTTCTTGAAATCGCATCCGTCCATGCAGGACCTGTACTCCGCGAACGCATCCGCTATGGCCTTGGATACGTCGGCGGATATGCCGTCGGACTCGGGGACGGACCCGAAGTTCTTCCTGGTGAAGCTCAAGCATCTGTGCCAATAGTTGCCCAGGTTGCCCACGAGCTCGGTGTTCACCTTGGTCTGGAAATCGTCCCAGGAGAACTCGGAATCGTGGGTGTCGGGCATCACCATGGACAGGTAGAACCTGACGGTGTCCGCATCGTACTTGGACAGGACGGTGGGCATGTCGATCGCCCCGCCCCTGCTCTTGGAGAACTTCCCGCCCTTGTACATCAGGTACTCGTTGGCGGGGATGTCGTAGGGGAGGGTGAGTCCGCCGTACGCCATGAGGATCGACGGCCATATGATGGAATGGAACGGGATGTTGTCCTTCCCCAGGAAGTAGTAGTGCCTGACCTCGGGGTCCATCCAGAACTCCTTCCAATAGTCGGGCCTGCCGATGATCTGCGAATACTCCTTGGAAGCGCTCAGATATCCAATGACGGCATCGAACCATACGTAGATCACCTTGGAGTCCCAACCCTCCATCGGGATGGGGACACCCCACTCCATGTCCCTGGTGATGGCACGGTCGTGGAGACCGTCCTTCAGCCAGTTGGTGGTGAACGAACGGACGTTGGGTCTCCACCACTCTTTGCCCGCGAGATATTCCAGGAGACGGTCGTTCAGGTCGCCGAGCTTCAGGAAATAGTGCTCCGTAGGACGGATCTCCGGTGCGGAATGGCAGTGCACGCAATATGCATCCTTCAGGTCGCCGGTCTCGAACGTCTTCCCGCATGCGTCGCACTGGTCGCCGCGGACCTTCTGCGCACCGCACTCCGGACATATGCCCTCCACGTACCTGTCGGGGAGGAACTTGGAACATTCCGGACAATAGTACTGGTTGCTCTCGTGCGTGGTGAGGTATCCGTTCTCCAGGAGTCTGAGGAACACGTCCTGCACCACCTCTATGTGGTTCTTGCAATGGGTCTTCGTGAACAGGGAGTACTCTATCTCCATGTCCTCGATGGCCTTCTTGTTGATCTCGTGGTACCTGTCGGCGATGACCTCTGGGGAGACGCCCTCCTTCTCCGCGGACACGGTGATGGGGGTACCGTGCTGGTCTGAACCGCCGACCATCATCACCTCGTTGCCCATCAATCTGTTATACCTGCTGAAGATATCGGGCGGCAGGATGGAACCCGCCATGTGACCAAGGTGGATGACACCGTTGGCGTAGGGCCATGCGACACAGACTAGTACTTTCGTCATATGATCGCACACCCATGCGCACGCGTGTATTTTACTGATTCGCCCGTGACGCATCCCGACGGACAGATACCGTCAGGGAACGACCTTGGACGGGACGTCCCCTCTGCGCTCCCTCAGGAGGGAACGGAGGACCATCAGACCCCACAGTCCGATGAACAGCGTACCGAGGATCTCGGAGATGACCACTCCCCTCCAGAACGCCTCGAGCGTACCGTAGGCGAACACCATGTATCCGGCGACGGGGATCATGATGAAGTTCCTGACCATGGTGCTGATGAGCGACTTCATACCCATACCGAGCGACTGGAACAGTCCGGCGGTGACGAATCCCCACGGGACGAGGATGATGAATATGCATGAGATCCTCAGACCGTACGCCATGTCCCCTCTGAGGACCGCGGTGCTGTCGGTGTAGGTGAAGAGCATCACTATGTAATCGGCCGCGAAGTACACGATCACCAATATGACCGCCATGATCGCGGTGATGGCGAATATGGCGAACTTGTATCCTTCCTTGATGTTGTCGTATCTGCGCAGTCCGTACGCGGCGGCGCATACCGGAACGACGGCCGAACCCATACCCATGATGGGGATCATGACGACCTGGATGATCTTCCAGGTGGACGAGTAGACGGCGACACCGTTGATCGGATCGGCCTCGGTGACGATGATGTTGGCCACCATCGACACGACGGAGATGACGATCATCTCCATGGATGCGGGGAGACCCACGCGGAAGATCGCCTTGTCCAGTTCCTTATCGAGCCTGAACCTGTTGAAATCCACCGTGATGTAGGTCTTCTTCTCCACGAAGTACCAGTACACCAGGAGCAGCGTGGAGATGGACATGGACAGCGAGGTGGCCCATGCGGCTCCCGCGAGACCGAGACCCAGTCCGAAATCGTAGATGAAGATCGGATCCAATATTATGTTGAGGACGGCCGCCAGGATCTGGGAGTACATCGACCTCTTGGACGCACCCTCCGAACGGAGGATGTTGGCCATCACGACGCCGGTGATCAGGATCGGCAGTGTGATGAGGACCGGGGAGAAGTACGAGATACAGTCCTCGACGTAGATGCCCGCGCCCATCGCCTCGAACATGGGTCTGATGAAGATCAGCATCATCACACCGATGATCAGACTGAGCACGAACGTCAGGATGATCGCCTGACCGGCGGTACGGTCCGCCGACTTCTTGTCGCCCATACCGATGAATCTGGCTATAGCGGACGAGGAACCGACACCGATACCGTTACCGACGCTTATTATGATGAAGAACAGGGGGAACGCGAATCCAACGGCGGACAGGGCGTTCGTACCGATTCCCGCCACCCATACCGTATCGATCAGGTTGTTGGCATTCTGCGCGACCATCGCTATGATGATCGGGATGGCCATGGCCAGCATCGCCTTCCTGGGATTCCCAAGAAGCATCTCCACATCCTTCGTCTTCTCATCCATCGGTTCGGACCTCCGATGCGCAACCATACGGAGCTACTATATAAATTGCAAGTTTTCGAACCCAGCACGGACGGAGGGACGGTTTTTCCCCGTCCCGGGACCGTACCGCGGTCCGTGTGAATGTTTATAAAGAACCTCCTTATTGGTCGCGACATGCGGATAGCCGCGGTTCTTTACGACAGATGCCAGAACAAGAAATGCAACAAGGAATGCATCAACTTCTGCCCTTTGATGAGGACCGGAGTGACGGAATGCATCACCCTGGGCGAGAGGGGGAAACCCATCATCTCCGAGACCATATGCCAGGGATGCGGTATCTGCGTCAACAAGTGCCAGTTCGATGCCATCAAGATCATCGGTCTCGCCGACGAGCTGAAGACCGAGATGGTCCACCAGTACGGCGAGAACATGTTCCGCCTCTACAGGCTCCCGGTCCCCAAGAAGGGGATCGTCACCGGTATCCTGGGACCCAACGGTATCGGTAAGACCACCGCCATCAAGATGCTGTCCGGCATCGAGATCCCCAACCTCGGCAGGTACGACGCCCCTCCGTCCAAGGAGGATGTGCTCGCATACTACTCCGGTACGGAGATGCACGAGTACCTCAAGAGCGTCTACGACGGGAAGATCAAGACTGCCATGAAACCGCAGTACGTGGACAAGCTCCCGCAGGCCGTCAAGGGTGTGGTCAGGGACCTCCTGGACAAGGTCCAGGAGAGGATGACCACCGAACAGGCCGCGGAGAAGCTGGACCTCACCGAGGTCCTCGACAGGGATATCTCCAAGCTGTCCGGAGGGGAGCTGCAGAGGCTCTCCGTCGCCGCCACCCTCATGAAGGACGCGGACGTGTACTTCTTCGACGAACCCTCATCATATCTGGACATCTATCAGAGGGTCAGGGTCGCACGTCTCATCAAGGAGCTCAGCGAGGAGAAGCAGGTCGTCGTCATCGAGCACGACCTCGCACTCCTGGACTTCCTTGCCGACAACGTCAACGTCGTGTACGGTTCCGAGGGAGCGTACGGAGTGTTCACGCAGGCACGTCAGGTCAGGACCGCCATCAACGTCTACCTCGACGGATACCTCCCCGAGGAGAACATTAGGTTCCGCGAGAGGCCCATCGAGTTCACCGCATCCCCTCCCAGGGGAGATTGGAACACCGCCACGCTCGTCGAGTTCGACAGGCTCACCAAGGACTTCGGGGAGTTCAAACTGGATGTCAACCCCGGTGCGGTGAGGATCGGAGAGACCGTCGGTATCGTCGGACCCAACGGTACCGGTAAGACCACGTTCGTCAAGATCCTCGCCGGCGCCCTGGATGCCGATTCCGGGAAGCTCGACACCAAACTGAAGATCTCATACAAACCGCAGTACATCTCCGCGGACTTCGACGGCACCGTCAGGGACCTGCTGTTCTCCACCGCGTTCGACATGATGCAAAGCGGATTCTTCGAGACGGAGGTCCTGGAGCCTCTGGCGATAAAGTACCTGATGGACAAGAAGGTCAAGAACCTGTCCGGAGGGGAGCTGCAGCGCGTGGCCATCACCTGCTGTCTCGCCAAGGAGGCCGACATCTACCTGATGGACGAACCCTCCGCGTACCTGGATTCCAACCAGAGGATGAACACCGCCAGGACCATCAGGCGCATGATGGAGAAGAGCGGTAAGAGCGGCATGATCGTCGACCACGACATCTACTTCCTCGATATGGTGTCCGACTCCATGATGGTGTTCGGAGGCGATCCGGGACACAAGGGTCTCGGAGAGGGACCCTACGACATGAGGGAGGGAATGAACAGATTCCTCGGTGCGGTGGACATCACCTTCCGCAGGGATGCGGAATCCCACAGACCCAGGATCAACAAGCCCGACTCCAGGCTGGACAGGGAACAGAAATCCAAGGGCGAGTACTACTACGCCTGATGACGATACCGTCACGGTATATCAGAGCGTGAGCGCCGGGTTGAGCGCGATCACCGCGATGTATGCCATGTACATCGCCGTGAGGACGAATCCCGCCTTCTTCCCGATCCCGTCGTTCCTGTAGATGAAGGCGCACATTATCAGTGTCATCGCTATCATCACCGGCAGGTGGAACGTGATCACCGTATCGGTGATCGGGATATCGGTCAGGAGCGCTCCGACACCCAGCACGAACAGGCAGTTGAAGATGTTGCTGCCCACTATGTTACTCACGGCCAGATCTGTCTCCCTGCGGTAGGCCGCCATGAGGCAGATGCACAGTTCCGGCAGGGACGTACCTATCGCGACCACGATGAGACCCACCAGGAGATCGGATACGCCCAACATGGTGGCCGCCGCCTTGGCACCTCCGATGAACGCCTCGGAACCGAAATAGAGGAGGGCAAGACCCAGCACGGTCATCACGATGCATTTCCATAAAGGATCGTTAACGACCTCCGGCTCCTCGTCGTGGACATCGTCCTTCCTCAGACGGTACACCAGGTACACGAATATGAATATCGACGCGATGAGGAGCGCTCCGGAAAGGGAACCGATGGAACCCGTGATGGCGAGCGCGGACATCAGAAGATCGGACAGGATCATCGCCGAGATCTCGATCTTGGTGTCCTTGAAGGAACAGGCCAGCGGACAGATGATCGCCGCGAGACCGATGGCCAATCCGATGTTGGCGATGTTGCTGCCGACCACGTTGCCTATGATCAGCGAGGGCGTACCCCTGCTGACGACAGACGTTATCGCCTCGGGGGCGGAGGATCCGAATGCCAATACGGTGAGTCCGATCACGAAAGGCGAGATGCCCAACAACAATGCGATCTTCTTCGCCCCGTCCACCATCCACTCCGAACCGAAGTATAGGAGGATGATACCTATTGGTATTCCGATCAATGCGATGTCCATAGCCCAGTATGTCCCTCTATGTATTTATTGAATATGAATTCACATAACCGCCGATGTTCCAAAAACAATCATTCATATACCCCGAAATTGATGGGGATTGAGTGATTTCGAAAGCAGACACGCATGTGCACACATTCTATTCCGGGACCACCAACTACAAGGTCCTCAGATTCCCCGAGTCCGTGGCGTCGCCCGAGACCCAGGTGGATTGTGCCAGGAAGCACGGTATGAGTGTGGTGTGCATCACCGACCACAGCGAGATAAAAGGTGCGTTCCGCGCTGAGAGATACGGTCGCACCCTCAAGGACATAGACGTAGTGGTGGGTGACGAGATCATGACCGCGGACGGAGAGGTCATCGGACTCTGGCTCAATGAGTTCATCAAGCCCGAGATGAGTGCCGAGGAGACCATCGACGAGATAAGGTCCCAGGGAGGGATCGCCATCGCGCCGCATCCGTTCAGCTTCTACGTGAGATGCCTGAAGCACAAGATCAACGAGCTCGACCTGGACGGTATCGAGACCATCAACGGCGGACACGTCGACGGATGGACCAACAACATGGCCATCGGATGCTACCGCAACAATCCCGGGAAGTGGGCGGAGATAGGTGCCAGCGATGCACATTCCATCTATACGATGGGATACACCTGGACCGAGTTCCCCGGCGAGGGCGAGGACGACCTCCGCAAGGCGATCCTCTCCAAGACCACCAAGGCGTGCGGACGCCCCGCACCGGTCTTCACACAGTCCCAGTGGAGCCTCCAGGTCGTCACTGACGGTATGAAGATGATCGTTGACAGATGGCTGGGCAGACTGAATCCGGATGACGACAACCCGCTCGTCCAGAAGACGCTGTCGCTGCCTCCCGCGAAACAGGCGGCGGCCCTGATCGGCGGAGGACTGTACTGTACGCCCCCGATCCCGTTCCTCGCATCCTGGCTCGCGACCACGTGGCTGAAGAAGCAGACCACCGAACTGAAGAACCAGCTCAGGAAGACCTTCAACTACTGAGTTTATATCGTTCGTCCGCCATCCTTCCGCATGGCGGACAGCATCTTCAAAGTGGCCGTATCCATCCCTTCGGACTTCTCGGACATCCTCATGGATGCATTGGACGAGGTCATCGACCCCATCTATCCCGGATACAGGCGCTGTTTCACGATCAGCGATGTGATCGGTACATGGGTACCGGTCGAAGGTTCCAAACCGTACATCGGCGAGCAGGACACGATATCCCGCGTACTCGAGAAGAGGATAGAGTTCGCCGTGAAGGAATACGACCTGTGGACGGTCCTGCACATAATAGAGCGGGTGCATCCTTACGAGGAGCCCGCGGTGGACGTGATCCCCATGTTGGCATGGAGATCCGTCCTGAACAAGAAGGACTGAATCAGTTCTCCGAATCCTTCTTCCTGTAGGTGTACACCCCGTCGAAGGACCTCTGGAGCCTGTGCGTACGAATGCTGTTGGTCCTGTACTCCAGATCCTCGTCGCTGAGTATGCCCATGGAGTTGTACCTCTTCAGCATCTCGAATGCCTCGTCGTAGGCGTATTCCACACCCACGATGACATCGATGTACCTGTTGCGGAACGCCAGTCTGTCCGGGAGCTTCCCTCCGTTGTCGGCGATGAGCGCTCCGCGTATCTCGGGGAACATCTCGAGATTGATGTTGCAGACGTTCTTGGCATCGGCGTACATCTCCCTGCCCACGAGGACCTCGATGAACTCCTCGTTGATCAAGAACCTCTGGTACATGTCGAACGGCATGGTGCTGGTGGCCACGCAGAGCGTGAGTCCGAACCTGTAGTTCTCGTCCGCGACCGCGGCCTTTATCAAAGAGAGGAAGAAGGTGAAAACGGATGACGGATCCGCCCTGTCGATGTATCTGTTCAGTTTGACACGGTCCATGTCGCCGAGGGAGCCGTACCAATCCTCGAGCCCGACCTCCTGTACCTTAACGGGGATGTCTGATGTCATCGGTCCACCCGATGTTCTAGTTGTTTTTGTTCTTTCCGTCGGTGAAATGGGATACGGAATGGTCCGACGTCTCGTCGGTGACCGTATCTATGTCCCATTCGATGATATTGTTGAAATCGGTGTCGCGGTCGGAGCATCCTCCCGCACAGCAGTGCTCGCAGTGGTGATCGTTACAGGGCTCGCCCATCACGATGAGGTCCACGTAATCCCCGTAGGCCTTGGTGACCTCCGCCTTCAGTTCGCTGATCTCGCGGTACTGATCCTCGACGGTCATGTTCCTCGGGAAGATCATGTGCAGCTCGATATGGATCGTGGGCCCGTACTTTATCACACGGAGATTGTGCACATCGACCCAGTGCTCGTGCCTCCTGCCGTTGATGATGTCTATGACGTCCATGACGGTCCTCTCGTCCATCCTGTCCATGACGCCGTCCACGGAGTCCCTGACGACCCTGATACCGGTCACCAGGATGATGATACCGAACAGCATCGCGATGACGGGGTCCAACCACCAGAAGTCGAATCCCATGGCATCGAAGAGGATCATAAGACACAGTCCGACGATGATCCCCACGGAGGAGTACGTATCGGAACAGAGATGCTTCCCGCTGGCGACGAGGGCCATGGAACGGTTCTTCTTACCCTTGGCGATGGCCATGCGTCCGACGGAATAGTTGGCCGCGGCGGCCACGGCCACCAGTATGAGACCGATGTCCAGGGAGCCCACCGGTTCCGGGGATATCAGTCTGGAGATGGCCTGCGTTATGATCATCAAGCCGGCGACGAGGATCATCACACCCTCCACCGAGGAGGATATCAATTCCACCTTCCCGTGTCCGTACGGATGGTCCAGGTCCTTGGGTTTGGACGACAGATACAACGCATACAATCCCACGAAGGCCGCCACCACGTTGACGATGCTCTCCAACGCATCCGTCAGGATGGACACCGAGGACGTCACATACCACGCCACGAACTTGATGGTCATCAGCGTGACACCCAATACGGCCACTATCTTCTGGAAAGAGTAGTTGTCCTTGGAGAGATTGCCTGCACCCGTATCCGACATGCGAACGTCCTCCGTAATTCAATGCATCCGCCATATTTACGGCTTATTCGAATATGTAAAGGTACATACAGTATACATAGAGGAACGCCTAATTGCACCCCGTAACAGGCATATCGCACCGCTTTTTCATCATGATGTCCATCATTCTCATGTAAGAATACGCGTCCTTCCGGTCATAGGATATATCTTTATGGGAGATATGCCGCATCCGCCCGTCATCATCCCTCACGGAGATCATGATGACGTAAGGTTTATGGCGATATCCCTCGATAGAGGTCCGAAATGGATACGTTACAGTCCCTTTCCATCATAGACGTATACGACCGCTTCTGTACCGGCAGGAAGATGTCCGAGGACTATTGGGATTACTCCCTCATCCCGGAGAACGCATCCAGGATGAAGGAGAGATACAGGATATCCTTCGGCGGGAACATAATCCCGGAGGACGAGGACCTTCTCGACCGTCTGTTCGAGGCGGGATGCGATATGCTCACTGAGACGGGATTCTACTGTCCGGACATGGGACGCGCGTTGCGTGTGACGAGGGACGAGATCGATTTCGCATTGGACGAGGTGCCCGTGAACGTACCGTTAGGGCACGGGAGGGACACCGTCATCCTGGAGCCCAGGAGGATGGGTTCCAAAAAAGGGCCGACCGTCATCGGAGGCCCGTCGGGATCCCTGGTGTCCGAGGAACTGTACACCGGGACCATGATCAGCTATGCGCAGGAGAGATGCATCGACGCGCTGTTCGACGGGGCCATGAACATCCCGGATGCGGACACCTATCCGGATTCCCCCAGGGAGATGTATTCCGTCATCAAGGAGATCAGATATTCTGAGATGGCCCGCATGAACGCCGGACGTCCCGGCATGTGCATCGTGGGCCCTGAGAGTTCGCTCACCATCGGTTCGCGCATCCTCGCCAACCTCCCCAACGGAGGCATGCGCACGTCCGACGCACACAACATCCCCCAGAGGAACGAACTGAAGATCGATGCGGCGAGCCTCAACATGCTGGCGGCAGCCAAGATCAACGGGAACATAATCATGGTGGAGGGTCTCCCCATCCTCGGAGGGTACTGCGGAGGGGTCGAGGAGACATCCATCTGCGAGATCGCGTCCGCCATAGCATCCTTCGTACTGTTCGGTGCGCATGTGCATTCGGGCGGACCCATACATATCAAGTACGGCGCCACCACCGCCAGGGAGACGCTGCAGGCCCATTCCCATTCGCTCGCCGCGTTGGACAGGAACACGGATGCGCTCACCGGGAGCATGTTCTATGTGGCATCCGGACCCTGCACGGAGATGTGCTTCCTCGAGAACGCCGCACAGGCCGTCGTCGCGACGGTGTCCGGTGCGGAGGTCATCGAGACTTCCGCCTCATGCAAGGGCGCGGAGGTGGACAGGGCGACCGGCAAGGAGGCACGCTTCGCCGCGAAGGCGTCGCAGGCGGCTGCGGGACTGACCCCGGAAGAGGGCAATGCGATCATGGAGGAACTTCTCGGATTATACGAGAAGGATCTGGGCAACGCGCCCTACGGCATGAGCTTCCGCGAGTGCTACGATCCCATCACGGGAAGGCCGACCGAGGAACATCTCAGGATCTACGAGGACACCGTGACCAAGGTCCGCGGTCTCGGACCCCCCATGAGATACTAACCAAATTCTTGGTAAATCATAGAACTTGGGGTACTTTTCCTATCATAGCTCAGAACGGCTAATCATACCGAAGAGTAGTGATTTTTCGATTCCGAATTTGAGCAACAAATGATTATGAAATCCGATTAAAACAGACATTTGTCTTCTTTCTGGCGTGTACACTATACGTTTGTCTATTAAGTTGTGTTAATATAACAATTTAAATACAAGTTAAAAAATGTATAAAATTGTTCATCGTTTTAATATTTAAATTTTAGCACGTAAAACAATAACAATTAAATATAGTACCTTCAATTGAAAAATCGAACTCGAAAAAACCACGAGTTATGGACAAAAACGGTCGAAAAAGAGCGAAAACAACGATGCTCGAACATGACCGGAAGATGCCCAGGACCATCGGATCCGACGGATCCCGATGAAAAAGGAGTATGAAAAATGGCTGACAACAACGAAATCCTCGCGGACCTCAAGAAGTCCGTCGAGACATGGAACCTGGCCCTTGCAAAGACCGCCACACAGGCGGGTATCGATGCGGGTATGGCACCCAAGGACATCATCAACGCGATGGGCGACGGTATGGCCGTCGTCGGAGAGCGCTTCGACAGGGCGGAGGTATACCTGCCCCAGGTCGTCGCGGCATCCAAGGCGATGGATGTGGGGCTGAAGCTCCTCGCACCCCTCATGAAGGGGGACGACGACGCGATGAGGGGTACCGTCGTGATGGGTACCGTCGAGGGGGACATCCACGAGATAGGGAAGAACGTGTGCTGCGCGATGCTTCGCGGTGCCGGATACAACGTGATCGATCTCGGACCGGATGCATCCGCGGAGAAGTTCGTGGACACCGCACTGGAGAACAAGGCGAAGGTCGTAGGAGGTTCCGCACTCATGACCACCACCCTCCTCGCACAGAAGGAGATCGTGGAACTCATCAAGGAGAGAGGACTCGACATCAAGACGGTGTTC
>JBJEZZ010000046.1:0-2957 GCA_051887655.1 Candidatus Methanomethylophilaceae archaeon
GCAGGAGGCCCTCAACGAGAGCAAAGCGGCCTACGACAAGAGACTCAAAGGTTTCACCAAACAGCAGCTCGCACGTGCCAACCGTGTCCAGCCCACCAAACAGTTCTGGTTCGAGAGATACAAATGGTTCTTCACCTCCGGCGGGAAGATGGTCATCGCCGGTAAAGATGCGCACACGAACGACAACATCGTGAAGAAGCACCTGAAGGACAAGGACGTGTACGCGCACGCGGACCTGCACGGCGCGCCTTCCACCATCCTCAAGGAAGGACAGTCCGCGACGGACGAAGACCTCGGCCAGGCATGTCATTTCGCACTCGCGCAGTCCAAGGGATGGGTCGCGGCACTCACCGACGGGAGCGCGTATTGGGTGTACCCCGACCAGGTCAGCAAGACCCCCGAAGCGGGAGAGTTCGTCCCCAGAGGGGCGTTCATCATCCGCGGTAAGAGGAACTACGTCTTCCACATCCCAATGGAACTCGCCGTCGGGGAGATCACCTATCAGAACGAGAGGAAGGTCATGTGCGGACCGCTGGAGGCCGTCAGCTCCATGTCGTCCAAGTACTTCGTCATAGTGCCCGGAAGGGGCAAGGCCGGTAAGACGGCGGCGTTCATGGCCAAGGAGTTCAACGTCCCCGAAGAGGAGATCTCCAGGATACTTCCGCCCGGGGACAGCGAGATAAAGCGCAGGGTGTGGCCGGAAGAGAGGTCCGAAGAAGAGTGAGGTTCCCCCTGATTCTTTAGGATGAGGGGTGGTGCCCGCGCCGGAATTCGAATCCGGGTCAAGAGATCCGCAATCTCACAGGATATCCAAGCTACCCCACGCGGGCGTATTACGCGGATTTTTCTTAAACAAGATAAGTGGTTTAGATTTCTGTGTGATCGAGATAGCGAGTGATGTATCCGGCGATGCGGTTCCTCATGGTGACGGACTGGACGTCAGTCAGCTTGTTGACCATCTCTTTGTTCGCTTCGAAATCAGTGCTGAACTGCTCAGGGTACTTGTTGACCAGTTCGATAGACACTCTCTTGATGTAAGTGGGTCTGATTCTTCCCATATCGTTCACCGAGTAGTCCGGATTAAGGATATTCCTTATTTAAATGTGCGCCTCATCCATACTCCGTCGGTACGGACATTCGGACACAGGCGCCCGTACCCTGCCGACGGCGGTCCGCACAGGACACCGGGACAGGGTGATGCATCATGACGTGGTATAGGAATCTGGCACACACGGTGACGGGATGCAGGATAGCATGCAGCGCCCTCATCCTGTTCACACAGGCGTTCTCCCCCGCATTCTTCGTGCTGTACCTGACCGCGGGGCTGTCGGACATGATCGACGGACCGATCGCGAGAAGGACGGGTACCGCCTGCGAATTCGGCTCCAGATTGGACACGTTCGCCGACATCTGCCTGGTAGCTGCGTGCATGATCGTCATACTCCCGACGGTCGCGATCCCGACATTCCTGTGGATTTGGATCCTTCTGATACTTGCGGTGAAATGTACCAGCATGACGCTGTACTTCATACGCCGTCGCGGATTGGCGGCCGAACACACGGCATTGAACAGGATCACCGGCATCATGCTGTTCGTACTGCCGATAACGATGCCTGCGTTAGATGTGATATATTCCGGAACGATCGTATGTGTGGCGGCGACATGCGCCGCCGTACAGGAACTTCTGCTCGTATGGAGGAAGAGCATCGATACCTGTCCTTCATCATCATGATAACATTATAGACGTTATTATGGAACGGGACGAAGTCCCGATGCATCCTTCGAATGATCGCAGGAACGGTACCTTCATCCTGTAAAGACTAAAACGTATGATGCGTTCCGATACGCATGGACCTCTTCGAATTCACAAGGAAGGGTATCCTCAAGAACGAGGCACCCCTTGCCAGCAGGATGCGTCCCGTCACGTTGGACGATGTGGTCGGACAGGAGCACATCCTCGGTGATGACAAACTGTTGTACAGGTCCATCAAGGCCGACAGGATCGGGTCCCTGATATTCTACGGTCCGCCGGGTACCGGAAAGACCACACTGGCACAGGTGATCGCCAACACCACGGACGCGCACTTCGCCGAACTGAACGCGACCACCTCCGGGAAGAAGGACATGGAGGAGGCGGTGGAGGACGCCAAGGAACGCCTCGGGATGAACGGTACGAGGACGATCCTCTTCATCGACGAGATCCACCGTTTCAACAAGGCCCAGCAGGACTTCCTCCTGCCATACGTGGAGAACGGGACCATCACGCTGATAGGGGCCACCACGGAGAACCCTTACTTCGAGGTCAACAGGGCGCTCATCTCGCGTTCCACGGTATTCGAACTCAAACCTCTGAGCAGGGAGAACATCATCACGATCCTGGAACGTGCGGTGAAGGATGAGGGGAGAGGATTCGGGAACAACAAGGTGATCCTGGACGATGATGCTGCAGGATTCCTCGCGGACGTGTGCAACGGCGACGCCAGAACCGCACTCAACGCGTTGGAGATCGGGGCTCTGACCACGGACCGCTCCGAGGACGGTTACATACACATCACCGTGGACATCGCATCATCCTGCATCCAGAAGAGGGTGCTCGGATACGACAAGGACGGCGACAACCATTACGACACCGTATCCGCGTTCATCAAGAGCATGAGGGGATCCGACCCCGATGCCGCCGTGTACTACCTGGCGAGGATGCTCTATGCGGGGGAGGACATCCGTTTCATCTCCAGGAGGATAATCATCTGTGCCTCCGAGGACGTCGGGAACGCCGACCCTCAGGCACTCGTGGTGGCCACCGCCGCCGCGCAGGCGGTGGAGAGGATAGGCATGCCGGAGGCACAGATCATACTGTCCCAGGCCGCCACATACGTTGCGTGCGCGCCAAAGAGCAACGCGGCGTGCACGGCGATATCCGAGGCGATGAGATCCGTCAGAGAGGAACCCATGGACGG
>JBJEZZ010000047.1:0-11944 GCA_051887655.1 Candidatus Methanomethylophilaceae archaeon
CTCATCGAGGTCAACCCCCGTGTGTCGAGGTCCTCCGCCCTGGCATCCAAGGCCACCGGATACCCCATCGCACGCGTGTCCGCGAAGATCGCGGTCGGATACAACCTCGACGAGATCCCCAACAAGGTCACCGGCACCACTTACGCGGCGTTCGAACCCGCCATCGACTACGTGGTCCTCAAGGTGCCCAGATGGCCGTTCGACAAGTTCCGTACCGTCGACAGACACCTCGGTACCCAGATGAAGTCCACCGGTGAGATGATGTCCATCGGACGCACCTTCGAGGAAGCCATCCTCAAGGGCATCAGGTCCCTGGAGATAGGTACGATCCACCTCAACAGGATCGACGATACCGACGAGGCGCTGAAGGACGAGCTCATGCACGCCACCGACAGGCGCATCTTCGCCATCGCCGAGGCGCTCAGGAGGGGATGGGGAGTGGAGAAGGTGTCCGAGCTCGCGGAGTGGGATCCGTTCTTCACCACCAAGATCGACAACATCGTGAGGATGGAGCAGAGGCTCGCATCCGAGAAGATGACCCCCGCGCTCATGAAGGAGGCCAAGGAGATGGGATTCGCCGATGCCGTCATCGCAAGCCTCACCGGAAGCGACGAGATCTCCGTCCGTAAGGAGAGGAAGAGCATGGGCATCCTGCCCACCTACAAGATGGTCGACACCTGTGCGGGAGAGTTCGACGCGAAGACCCCCTACTTCTACTCCACGTACGGACACAGCACGGAACTGGTGCGCGACAGGTCGAAGAAGAGCGTCGTGATCATCGGAGGAGGACCCATCAGGATCGGACAGGGTATCGAGTTCGACTACAGCTGCGTCCACTCCGTCATGGCCCTCCAGAACGAGGGCATCGATGCCGTCATCATCAACAACAACCCCGAGACCGTGTCCACCGACTTCGACATCTCGGACAGGCTGTACTTCGAACCCCTGACACTCGAGGACGTGCTCAACGTCATAGAGGCCGAGCAGGCCGACGGTGTCATCTGCCAGTACGGCGGACAGACCAGCGTCAACCTCGCATTGGACATCGAGAAGGCGCTCGAGGGATCCGAGACCAGGATCCTCGGTACCACGCCCGACGACATGGACGTGGCGGAGGACAGGAGGAGGTTCTCCAAGCTCATGGACGAACTCGGCATCGAACAGCCCAAATCCGGTACCGGATACTCGTTCGAGGAGGCGAAGGAGATCGCCGAGGGCATCGGATACCCCGTACTGGTCAGACCCTCATACGTCCTCGGAGGACGCGCGATGGAGATCGTCTACTCCACCGACGAGCTCAGGACATACGTGGAGACGGCCGTCAAGGTCTCCAGGAACCACCCGATCCTCATCGACAAGTACCTCACCAAAGCTATCGAATTAGATGTCGATCTGCTCTGCGACGGTACGGACGTGTTCATCGGAGGCATCATGGAGCACGTGGAGTACGCGGGAGTGCACTCCGGTGACGCCACCATGGTCCTGCCGCCATTCACACTGTCCGAGAGGATAATCGACGAAGTATTAGAGGTATCCAGGAAGGTCGCGCTCGGACTCAACATAAAGGGACTCATGAACCTGCAGCTCGCCGTCAAGGACGACAGGATCTTCATGATCGAGGCCAACCCCAGGTCCTCCCGTACCGTCCCGTTCATCTCCAAGGCCACCGGCATCCCGCTGGCCAAGATCTCCACGCAGATCATGCTCGGAAAGACCCTCAAGGACGTGGGACTCGGTTCCGGATACAAGACGCTGGACCACTACGCCATCAAGGCATCCGTCTTCCCGTTCCTGAAGCTGGTCGGTGTCGACTCCATCCTCACACCCGAGATGAAATCCACCGGAGAGGTCATGGGTATCGACGAGGACTTCGATGTGGCATGCTACAAGGCGCTCATCGCCGCAGGCAACAAGCTCCCCACCGAGGGCGGCGTGTACATCACCGTCAACGACGAGGACAAGCCCAACATCATCCCCGCGGCCAAGGCCCTGCACGAGATGGGATTCACCATCTATGCCACCAAAGGTACGGCGACATATCTCAGAGAGTTGGATATCCCCGCCACCACCGTCTTCAAGATCAACGAGAACCAGGGCATGGACGCTCTCGGACTGATGAGGCAGGGCAAGATCAACCTGATCATCAACACACCCTCACTGAAGAGCGGTGCCGTCAGGGACGGAGCCACCATGCGCCGTATCGCCGTGGAGCTCGAGATCCCCTCCATGACCACCGTCAACGGTGCCAACATCGCCGTCGGTGCGATCAAGGTCGCAAGGGCGCAGAACATCGGCGTACGCGGAATGAAAGAGTTCCACAGGTGACGGACATGTCCGAGCATCACGAGCGGATACTGTACCCGTTCTCGGCCATAGTCGGTCAGGAACGTATGAAGACCGCACTGATGCTCAATGCGGTCGATCCCTCCATCGGAGGGGTACTGATCAAAGGCGACAGGGGTACCGCCAAATCCACATCCGTGAGGTCCCTCGCCGCCCTCCTCCCCGAATACGACACCGTGGTGGGATGCGAGTTCTCCTGCGACCCCAACAAGCCCGAGAGCATGTGCAGGAAATGCAGGGAGAGCACCGACCTCCGCATCGCCAGACAGAGGATGAGGGTCATAGAGCTCCCCATATCCGCCACCGAGGACAAGGTCGTCGGTACGTTGGATATCTCCGCCGCCATCAAGCACGGCGAGAAGAGGTTCGAACCGGGCATCCTCGCGGAGGCCCACAGGAACATCCTCTACGTCGACGAGGTCAACCTCCTCAACGACCACATAGTCGACGTGCTCCTCGATGCGGCCGCCATGGGCGTGAACACCGTGGAGCGCGAAGGGATATCGTACTCCCACCCATCCAAATTCATCCTGATCGGTACCATGAACCCCGAGGAGGGGGACCTCAGACCGCAGCTCCTCGACCGTTTCGGTCTCTGCGTCAACGTGGTCGGCATAAACGATCCGGAGACCAGACTGGAGATCATCCTCAGACGCGCGGAGTTCGAGAGGGATCCGGAAGCGTTCGTATCCCAATGGAGACCGAAGGACGAAGAGATCGCCGACAGCATAAGGAGGGCCAAGGAGATCCTCCCCGACGTGGTCATCTCCAAGGACATGCTGCGCAGGATCGTGGACATCTGCATCGATCTCGGTGTGGACGGCCACCGCGGCGACATCACCATGATGAAGACGTGTTCCGCCATCGCGGCCATGGCCGGCAGGACGGAGGTCACCGAGGATGACATACGCGAGGCCGCGGTATTGGTGCTGGCACATCGCATGAAGAAGATGCCGTTCGACGATCCCGACGCGGACGACAGGAGGATCGAGGACGCCGTGGACAAGGCCGAAGGCAAGACCTCGGAATCCGATACGTCCGGCAGCGGGAGACCGAACGGCAACTCCGTCAGGAACTTCAGGTCCAGCGGCCCTTTCGCATAAGATCCTCCGAGCTCGACCCGCGGCTGAGGATCGACGGCATCGTGCGGGACAGTACCGGCAGACGCTCCGAAACGGAGTCCTATTCCGGAAGATACGTAGGGAGCAGGATACCGGACGGGAGACCGAACAGCATAGCCGTCGATGCGACCGTGAGGGCGGCCGCCAGGAACGGGAGCGTAGGACCCGACGGTACGCTCGAGATCAAAGAATCCGACGTCATGGAGAAGATATACCAGCGCAGGACGGGCGTGACGATAGTCTTCCTCGTGGACGCCAGCGGTTCCATGGGCGCCAGGAGGAGGATGTCCGCCGTGAAGGGCGCAATGCTCTCCATACTCACGGACGCGTATCAGAAGAGGGACAGGGTCTCCCTCGTTGCTTTCAGGGACAAGGGCGCGCAGGTGTTGGTGCCGCCCACCAACAGCGTGGAGCTCGCCAAGAAGAGGATGGAGCTCATGCCCACCGGAGGAAGGACACCGCTGGCACATGGTCTCATGACCGCCGACAGGCTCATACGCACGGAGATGGTGAAGCGCCCCAGGGACCTGTACCTCCTCGTGACGGTATCCGACGGGAGGGGGAACGTCCCGCTCTACGGGGACGATCCCACGAAGGACTGCCTGTCCGTATGCGCCTCCATAGCCGAGAGCGGTGCGAGGTCCCTGTTCCTCGACACCGAACAGGGCGTCGTCAGATTGGGGCTGGCGAAGAGGCTTGCCGACGCCATGGGTGCCAAATACATGAAATTGGATGACATCTGCAGCGATGCCATCTCGATGGCGGCAAGGAACGCTTCGCAGGTGTGAGATGAGACTTACAATAGTGATATGGGATTCGCTGTACCCGAGCGTCACGTCGGCGGCCGGGAGATCCGGATTCGATACGACCGTGTTCTCCGAACGCGAGGTGGACAACGACCCGGACAGGCTGCAGTGCCTGAAGGATTCCATGTCCGATTCCGACGTGCTGCTGCTCCACAGGACCACGCATTCCTTCTGGGAGGACCTGACGGGATTCGTCAAGGGTCTGAAGGACAAGAGGATAATCTGTTTCGGACAGGACCCCGCGTTCTGGTCCCTGTCCAACGTGGATCCCGAGACCGTGTCGAAGACGTATGCGTACGATCAGAACGCGGACCCCGACAACATCATGCAGATGTTCCGTTTCCTCGAGAACAGGTTCATCGATCCCGATATCGCATACGAGGAACCGAAGGTCATCCCGTGGCAGGGGATCGTGCATCCCGATGCACCTGGAAGGATATTCGATTCCTCGGAGGACTATCTCGGATGGTACCCGTACCGCGACAGGAGACTCGTCGGGATGATCCTATCCAGGAGCTCGTGGATAAGCGACCAGCACCGCGTGGAGGACGAACTCATCTCCGAACTGGAGGCCAGAGGCCTCGGGGTGCTTCCCGTGATGACCAATTCCCTCCACAACGACGAGACCGGTTCCAGGAACATCTCCGAATGTCTCGATCTGCACATGATCAGGGACGGAAGGCCGATCGTATCCGCATTGGTGAAGCTCGTGACGTTCCTCATCGGAAAGAGACCGGACATGGATCACGAGACGTCCTCGAGACTTGCGGACTCCCAACTGAGGAACATGGACATCCCCGTGTTCCAACCCGTCATATCCCTGAACATGTCCGTCGACGAATGGAGGTCGTCGGACGGCATAACCGCGGACATCCCGTGGAACGTGACCATGCCGGAGTTCGAGGGGGCGATCGAACCAGTGATGCTGGCGGCCACACGTGCCGGCGATGACGACTATTACAACAGGACCCCGATACCCGGCAGATGTGCCAGGATAGCGGACAGGATCGCAAGGAGGATCTCCCTCAGGGACAAGGACAACGCGGACAAGAGGGTGGTCCTGATGCTCAACAACAGCCCCTGCGCATCCGTCGAGGCGAACATAGGGAGCGCGGCAGGGTTGGATTCCATAACATCCGTCGTGAACATACTCTCATCCCTCAGGGATGCTGGATACGACGTGGACGTCCCGGACGGACCCGACGACCTGATAAGGATGTTCATGTCGCGCAAAGCGTTCTCGGAGTTCAGATGGACCTCCAAGGAGACGATAAGGGACAGCGGAGGCTGTGTGTACCGGATGCCTTCCGACGAATATCTGGCATATTTCATGACGCTTCCAGATGACGTCAGGGAGCGCATGATATCCGCGTGGGGCGAACCACCCGGTGAACCGATGTGCATCGACGGGGAGATCCTGATAACCGGTATCGAGCTCGGGAATGCCGTCGTCATGGTGCAGCCGAAACGCGGATGCAAAGGTGCTAGATGCGACGGTACCGTGTGCATGATCCTCCACGATCCGGAATGTCCGCCGTCCCATCAGTATCTTGCCACATACCATTACATCAGGGACATATACCGCGCGGATGCGTTGATCCACGTGGGCACCCACGGTACGGCCGAATTCCTTCCGGGGAAGGGTGTAGGTCTTTCGGACGGATGCTATCCCGACATCACCGTAGGCGACCTCCCCGTGTTCTACGTGTACAACACCGACAACCCTCCGGAGGGATCGGTGGCGAAGAGACGCCTATACTCCACCCTGATAGGGCACATGCAGGCACCGACCGCATCCGGAGGACTATATGGACCGTACCGCAGACTGGACGACATCATCTCCGAGTACGAGACGTCGAAGTACGATCCCGCCAGGGCACATGCGCTTCAGCACGAGATATTGGATGTGATGAAGGAATGCGGTATCGAAGGGACACCCGAGGATCATGACGGCGACATGGACATGCTCATAAGGAGATGCCATGAGAGACTGTCCCTGATGAGGAACAGCCGCGCGGAGACCGGGATGCATACATTCGGCACGATACCCGATGATGCGGGCATGTGCAACCTGATCTCGTCGGTGATGTCCCGTTCCGGAGATCCGCCCATGACGTACGCGGTCGCGGCCGCGATGGGTCTGGACTATCCCGCACTCCTGAACGACAAGGACGGATTCGACAGCGTGCGCAAGGCATCCTGCGGATCCCTCATAGAGATGGTCAACAAGAGATGCGACATAATCATAAGATCGGTCCTCGAAGGGCTCGGACCGACGGAGATCGAGGACAGGATAGGTTCCGATCCCATAGACGGATTGGATAGGTATGCGGAACGCATCAGGGACATACGCGACCGCACGGTATCATCCGATGAGATCGGTTCGCTGATCCACGCACTGGACGGCGGATTCACCGAGGCGGGCCCTTCCGGATACATATCCAGGGGAAGGGACGACGTCCTCCCTACGGGACGCAACTTCTATTCGCTGGACCCGAGGAAGGTACCGACCCGTTCCGCATGGAAGGTGGGCACGCGTCTTGCGGATGCCCTTCTGGACAGATACATGGAGGACGAGGGATCCTATCCGGAATCCGTCGCGTTCCAATGGATGACCAACGACATCATGGCCGCCGACGGGGAGATGATGGCGGAGATATTCTCGCTGATAGGTGTGGAACCCATATGGACCCAGTCGGGACACGTGGAATCGTTCAGGATAGTCCCGGAGAAGGAACTGGTGCATCCGAGGATAGACGTCACCGCGAGGATATCCGGTATCCTGAGGGACACGTTCCCCGACAGATTGGATCTCGTCGATTCGGCCATAAGGGCCGTCGCGGGATTGGATGAGAGCGATGAGGTGAACCATATAGCCAAACATGTGAGGCGCGACATCTCCGATGGCGACGATGAGGAACAGGCCACGGCGAGACTGTTCTCGTCGAAGCCGGGTACGTACACCAGCGGGGTGAACCTGGCCGTGCTCTCCGGCGCATGGAAGGACGAGAAGGACCTCGCGGAGATCTACATCGCGGTGAACGGATACGCCTACGGCGGAGGAAGGAAGGGGAAGGATGCCCGCGTACAGTTCGCATCCGCACTGGAGAACGTGTCCCTGACGTTCAACAAGGTCGTATCGGATGACCACGACCTGCTCGGATGCTGCTGTTACTACAGCAACCAGGGCGGACTGACGGCCGCCGCGAGGCATATGTCCGAGAGGAAGGTGAACACCTATTACGGCGACACGCGCGAGAGGGATGATGTGGGTGTACGCACGCTGTCGGACGAGATAGAGCGCGTGGTGAGGTCCAAACTCCTGAACCCGAGATGGATGCAGGACATGAAGGACCACGGCTACAAAGGTGCGGCCGACATGATGAAGAAGATCACCAGGGTATACGGTTGGGAGGCATCCACCGGCGAGGTGAGCGACACGATCTTCGACGGGATCGCGGAATCATACATCAACGATCCGGAGATGAGGGACTTCTTCGGAAGCAACAACCCGTATGCGGCGGAGGAGATCTCACGCAGACTCCTCGAGGCCGAGAGCAGAGGGTTGTGGAACGCCGACAAGGATACCTTGGAGAGACTGAAGGAATCGTATCTGGAGATAGAATCGTGGATGGAAGATCTTTCAGACGGCGGGGACATCCAGGGCGACGAGGTCTCCATGACGTCCCCGGATCAGCTGCCCATAGGTTCCGAGATCGCGGAACTCATGAAGAAGATACACTCAAGGAAGGGATCCCGTTGAAGATAGAGGCACACGGACTCACGAAACTATACGGCAACAATCTCGCAGTGAACGGCATAGACCTGTCGGTGGACAACGAGGTGTACGGTCTCCTCGGACCCAACGGTTCCGGGAAGACCACCACCGTCAGCATGCTCACCACATTGCTGAGACCCAGTTCCGGTTCGGCCGAGATCTGCGGGTTCGACATACAGACCCAGCAGTCATCCGTCAGGGAGTGCATGAGCTACGTGCCGCAGGATATGGCGGTGGACGTCAGACTCACCGGACGCGAGAATGTGGACCTTTTCGCACGTCTCTACGGCATAAGGAACAAGCAGGAACGGAGGAGGAGGGTCGATGAGGCCCTGGAGATAATGAACCTCTCCGACCGTGCCGACGACATGACCATGGGATACTCCGGCGGGATGAGGCGCAGACTGGAGCTGGCACAGGCGCTGGTACATCAGCCGCAGGTGCTGTTCCTGGACGAACCCACGGTGGGTCTCGACGTCGCCGCCAGGCGTTCCATCTGGGAGTACATAGTCAACCTGAGGAACCACGGCGTGACCATCTTCGTCACCACCCACCAGATGGACGAGGCGGAGAGGTACTGCGATCGCGTCGGTATACTGAAGAAGGGGGACCTGGTGAACGAAGGGGTACCTTCCGACCTCACCTCCTCGATGAAGGCGGTCATCACCGTGAGGACCGACGTACATCTCCCCATATCGGAACTCCCCGACGGGATCGAGATGGTCAGGGACGAGAACGGGGAGATAATGGTCACCGCCGATGACGGTTCCGAGGCACTGCCGAGGATGCTGGAGCTCCTCTCCGGACTGTCGATCAAGGTGTACTCGTCCACCGTGAGGGAACCCACGCTTGAGGACGTCTATCTCCAATCCGTCGGAAGGACAAATCCCGACAACGACACGTTCAATCAGAAGCAATTCGAGAACATGATGAGGAGGCGCTGAGCATGTACAGGATGTTCGCGTATGTCAGGCGCGACCTGATCAGATGGTCCAGGGCGCCGATGAACGTCCTCTCCACGTTGGCCATGCCGTGCGCCTGGCTCCTGTTCATGGGATTGGTCATGCCGGTGAGATGGGAGAGCGGCAACTACCTGGACTATGTGACACCCAGTATCCTGGTGATGACGGTCATGACCGCCGGACTGTCGGGAGGGTCGTCGCTGATGTTCGACAAGATGCTGGGATATCTCAACAAGTTCCTTGCCGTGCCGGCACCGAGGGAATCCATCCTCGCCGGGAAGATACTGTTCATCACCGTGAGGGGACTGATCCAGGCCACCGTGATCCTGGTGATATCGATGATCATAGGCGCCAGCATACTGCCTCCGGAGGCCTATCTGGAGATGTATGCCATACTGTTCATGTTCGGGGTGTTCTTCTCCGCGTTGGGGACCACGGTCGCGCTCTATCTGGGCAACCACGACTCGTACGCCGCGTTCCAGGCGTTCGTATCCATGCCGCTGTACTTCGCGTCCACGGCGTTGGTGTCGTACGACATGATGCCCCAGTGGCTCTGGTACATCGCGAAGGTGAACCCGCTCAGCTATGCCATAGATGCGGTCAGGCTCGCAGCGTCCGGGACATTCCCGCTGACGGAGATATCCATACTGCTGATACTGTCCACCGTCATGGTCGTCGTGTGCGCCCGCAAGTTCCGCAGGGCCACACTGGGATGATCATCTCAATATGACGGTCTTCACACCGCGGCACGCCCTCAGTGCCGGGAGGTACTCGGACGGGAAGTTCCCGTCCAACACGAGGATGAGACGCGGGTCGCTGCCCCTGGCGTCGTCTATGACGACCGCCTGACGGATCACTATGCCCGCACGGTACACGGTGGCGGAGATGTCGGACAGGATACCGGGCTCGTTCGCGTTCTCCGGTATGATCTCTATGGTGGTGAGTCCCATCTCCGACGCTATGTCGGACATCAGGGAGATCGAGATCATCTTCGAGAACATGGATTTCAGACGAGGGTGGGAATCGATCTTCTCAAGGGTGGCCCTGACGACGCGGCGGTCCACGTTCGCGGCACGGCCGAGAGCGGAATCGGAGATCTCGATGTTGTTGCAGTATGCGGTACCGTTGATGACACGGATACCGGATCTTATCATCTCCGAAATGACCTTCTCCTGCGAAGGGAACCCCTTGAATACCTTGTCCAATATGTCCATGATACAACTAATAAGAACACTAGTTAATAAATATATTCATTGATGAACAGTAATATACATTATAGCATTGCATAACGCTTATATGTAGGACTACTATGGGCGTGCGTTATGACCGACACCGGTGAATTGAGAGGGATGATCGAGGACATCGACCAGACCATCATCGAGAACATCGCGACCCGCATGGAGATAGCCGATAAGCTCGCCGAAGCCAAGAAGAAGGAGGGGCAGAGATATTGGGACGAATCCAAGGAGAAGGAGGTACAGGACAGGTACCACGAGCTCTGCGAGGAGGTCGGACTCTCCGAGGACGAGGCGCGCAAGATCGCCGACACCATCCTCACCATCTCCAGGGAGAGGCAGAAGCACTACTTCGAGTGATCGGGACCATGTCCCAGCATCCCCGACGGTGACGTTGCGGATGCACCCCATCGGCGATTGCGATACGGTCTCCGATGCTGGCTATCGTTTTTTATTCATATATGAATAATTGTATCAGTAACAATTTTAATATTGCGAATAATGCCATTCACATTACTATAAGCGCAGTGATATCATGGAGAAAATCAAAGTTGCAATTCTGGGCGCGACCGGAATGATCGGACAGAGATTCATAGAGATGCTGGAGGACCACCCCTACTTCGAGATGGAGGGTCTCTATGCATCCGAGAGGTCCGAAGGCAAGACCCTCAGGGACGTGCTGAAAGTCAGGGACCACGTGTACAAGGAGGAGACTCTGGACACCAAGATCAAGGTGATGGATGTCGCAGCCATAGCGAAGAACTGCCGCATCGCATTCAGCGGTATCCCCTCCGACCTCGCCGGACCCACCGAGACACAGCTCGCGGAGAACGGTGTGGGCGTGTTCACCAATGCGGGATCCCACAGGATGGATGCCGACGTGCCGATCCTCATCCCCGAGGTGAACCCGGACCACATCCATTCCATCAAGGATCAGAAGACCTTCTCCAACGGAGGTTTCATCATCACCAACGCCAACTGTTCCTCCACCGGTATCGCCGCACCCCTCGCGGTGCTCAGGGACACCTTCGGATTGAAGGAGGTGTTCATCTCCACGTACCAGGCGCTCTCCGGAGCAGGATATCCCGGAGTCCCCTCCCTGGATGCCGTGGGCAACGTCGTACCGTACATCGGCGGAGAGGAGGAGAAGATGGAATCCGAGCTCGCCAAGATGCTCGGGACCTACGAGGACAAGAGGTTCAAGTTCGCCGACTTCAGGACATTCGCGAACTGTGCCAGGGTACCCGTGGTGGACGGCCACCTCGAATCCCTCACCATCAAGCTCGGATGCGAACCCTCCGTCGACGAGGTCATCAAGGCATTCGAGGACTTCAGGGGCGAACCCCAGAAACTGGACCTCCCGTCCGCACCTCCGCAGCCCATCATCGTCAGGAGGGAGACGAACCGCCCCCAGCCCGCGTTCGACGTGTTCGCGGGAGGGACCGGAAGGTCCAAGGGTATGGCCGTCACCCTGGGAAGGATCAGGAAGAAGGAGGAATACTACAAGATATTCGCTCTGTCCCACAACACCCTCAGGGGAGGAGCGGGCGGTTCCGTCCTCAACGCGGAACTTGCGGTCAAGAAGGGTCTCATCTGAGGTGGGAACTTGGCCAAGACCATAGAGGAGATCAACGAGAAGATCCGCAGCGGGAAGGCGGTGGTCTACACCGCCGAAGAGGTCGTCGACCTCGTCAGGGAG
>JBJEZZ010000048.1:0-2824 GCA_051887655.1 Candidatus Methanomethylophilaceae archaeon
ATACCATCAACAAGGTGCTCGACCAGTACAAGAACTGGGCGTTCATCCTCGCGTTCCTGAGCATAGGTCTGGAGACGAACTTCCGCGAACTGCGCAGCAAGCTCAGCGGAGGGGCTCCCCTCAAGCTGTACATCTGCGGTCAGGCGTTCAACATAGTGCTGACCTTCATCGTGGTATGGTTCCTCCTGTCCGGAACGTTCTTCCCGATACCGGAGCTTTGATATGAGATACGGAAAGGCCGTCGGCATCATCCTCGGTGCGTTCACGCTCATACTCATTGGGTATGTGATGGCCAACGGTATCGGTCTGGTCGACGGTCTGGATTTCGGTGCCGGCGCATATTATTATGCCGACATCCCGGAATTCGACAGACTGAACGCCCCGACCGCGGATTTCAGCGATTCCGCATTCGCAGTGATCGCATTCTTCGTGATATGGAGCGTCGTCGTCCTCGGTCTCCTGGGGCTGGTGAGGGCGATCCCCAGACCCTCGGACGACGATTCCGGGTCCGACGGCGGGGACTCCGATACCGGTCCCCGCGAATGAGCATACGGCCCCGCGGGGCCGGAACGGCATCATCCGACATCCTTATCATGACATACACATTCCCCGTGTCATGGAACCGCAGCCCAAGCAGAAGGCCAGTAAGCACGTCTGTCTAACCATCAGAGGACCGATGGGCATATCCGACGATCCCATCTTAGACATCGTCTCGGCCTTGGCGGACAGGGACGTCCTCACCATGGTCCGTGGTCTCGCGCACGAGGAGATCCGTTCCCCGTTCACGGACGGGGTGTTCGGGATGGACGAATCCAGGACCAATGCGGCCATACGCAGGATGAAGGGTGCCGGGCTGATATCCTCGCGCAGGGACGGTCCCGATCATGTGTACTATCTGAACAAAGGGCGTTACAAGGAGCTCGAACACTTCCTCGGCGGGTTGTTCGCGGAGTGATCCCCCTCGGGACATCGTTCCGCCGGCGGGACCCATCCGTATCCCGCATCCGAGAGGGCCCTGACGGCGTCGGATACCTTCTCCTTCCTTATCAGTATGTAATCCGTATCGAAGGTCGATACCGCGAATACGGGGATCCCCTCTTCCGCCAGTATCCCCGTGATACCGGACAGTACCCCGATCATCGACAGATCCAGCGTCCCTGTCACGCGGAACGCCCTCCAACCGTCGTCCTTCACGGTTACACGGTCCGCGGGAACGTCGGACGAGGGACACACCACGGACGTCTCCTTATCGGTCCTGCAATGGAACAGGAATTCGGAACCGATGTCCCCGACGTCGTCCGAATCCAATCTGCAGATCGAGAATTCCTGTCCGAGCAATTGCAGCATCATGCATGCGCAACCGTCATCCCCGTATAGAAACGGTGGCATCGCGACATCGCATACGGATCGTATCTTCCCGTCCGGGTATATGATACAAAATCCCTCGCATAGGTAGATTAACAACGATTATAGTGTAATTCTAAACCATTATACGTACACACCATACTGTTCGATACAGGTGGTAGATTTTGAAGTATCGTTGTACGATCTGCGGTCATATCTATGACGAAGACAAGGAGAAGGTGCCTTTCAGCGACCTTCCCGATGATTGGAAGTGCCCTCTCTGCGGAGCGCTGAAGGCCGATTTCGTCCCCGTAGGGGAGGAAGGTGCGGTCAGGAAGGCAGCGGAACCGGTGGAGGATTTCGACGGGATGGAGGGACTCACCGTCTCCCAGATGTCCGCGCTCTGTTCCAACCTCGCCAGGGGATGCGAGAAGCAGTACAGGTTCGACGACATGAGGTCGTTCACCGAGCTCGCGGAGTACTTCGGATCCATATCCCCCGCCGTCAACGACGCTACGGTGGAGGACATCGCATCGAGGATCATGTCGGACATCGACAACAGCTATCCCTCGTCCGTGGAGGTATGTTCGCAGGAGGCGGACAGAGGCGCATGGCGCATCTGCGTCTGGGGCGAGAAGGTCACCAGGATGTTGAACTCCCTCGTCAAGAGGTACCTGGAGGAGGGCGAGGACATGCTGAAGGACACCCAGATATGGGTATGCACGGTGTGCGGATTCGTCTACGTCGGCGATCTGCCCCCGGAGATCTGTCCGGTCTGCAAGGTCCCCAGCTGGAAGTTCCAGAAGATGGAGGCGAAGGCATGAGATTCGCATACAGGAACCTCAGGCTCTGCACCAAGGACTGTCTCTGCCTCTACGTGTGCCCCACCGGAGCCACCGATACCGAGGACAGTATCATCGACGTATCCAAGTGCAAGGGATGCGGGGCATGCGCGGATGCGTGTCCCTCCGGCGCCATCAGCATGGTGCCCAAGGAGTATCCCGTGCAGCAGAAGCACACCGACCGCGTATTGGCATCGTTGGACAGGCTGTCCAAGAGCAAGACCGAACAGGAGGACATCGCGCGCGGTATCGCAGATAGCACCGACAAGGACGGACTGTACCGTCTCATGAAGGCGTTCGAGATGTCGAACAGACTCATGGCCGAGGACATACTCCGCGAATCCGGATACATGCTCCCGCAGAGCGCGAATGCGCAGAACTTCCTCATATCGCTGTTGGAGGATCCCCCGAAGGGATTCCCGTGCGAGGCCGCGAAGGACATCCTCGACTCCGTCGGATGCAACGAGCCCGAACTCCTCCGCGAGAGGAGGAAGGAGGCCGCATACAAGTGCGGATACTGCGGGGTCATATTCATGGCACCCGAGGGTTCGGACCTCGTCTGTCCCGCATGCAAGACATCGGGAGAGAGCTTCAGGAAGGTGGAGTGATCCCTCTTCCGCCGCCCCCGTATGCGGGGC
>JBJEZZ010000049.1:0-11272 GCA_051887655.1 Candidatus Methanomethylophilaceae archaeon
AAGATACTGCGAACAGCATGACGGCAACACAGAACAACGCCGTCGTAATCATCCACGAAGTCTTTTTCATCTTACCGCCTCCCCGTATTTTACGGACGGAGGAGCGGCCGTTCACACAAACACACGGAGATACGAGATCATACGACGATCACTGATGCAACATCTTTCGACTGGAGCCTATCCCCCATCCGCATGAAAAATCAGACAATTTTGCTATTTAACGAATAGTTACGTGGCTGAACACTACGTGAACACGTAGTATCCGAGCGATCACCTGCTGTTTTTTATGGATCATCGGCCCTGCGACAGCCGTATCGGGACCGTTCCGAAGGACGCATTACTCTTTGCTAATCACTGCCCGATTGAAGGGGATGACGTTTCCGTCGGCCCTGTTCTCGTTGAAATACCGCACTGCGGAAATGACACCCCCGTACACTGATCCCCTACCTGTCGTAAGATGCACTCCCCCGATGGATCGAGGCGATAGGCAAAATCAAAAATGTCCGGTGCGGATGCCCCGTCGTGAACGAATGAAGTACGACCGCGTGATTTCCGGCACATTCATATCGAGGCCCAACAGGTTCATCGCCTATTGCGAGATCGACGGTTCCGCGGAGAGGTGTCACGTCAAGAACACCGGCAGATGCAGGGAACTCCTCGTACCCGGTACGAAGGTGTATCTCTCCGTATCGGACGATCCGTCACGCTCCACGGGATACGACCTCATAGCCGTCATGAAAGGGAACAGACTGATCAACATGGACAGTCAGATCCCCAACGGTGCCGCCGCGGAAGGTCTGAGGAGGATACCTTTGTTCTCCGATGTGACCGATATCCGCAGGGAATTCAGATACGGCGACTCCAGGATCGACATCATGGCATCGTCACCGGACAGAAGATATCTCATCGAGGTCAAGGGCGTCACACTGGAAGAGAACGGTATCGTAATGTTCCCTGATGCGCCGACCGAGAGGGGTACGAAACATCTGAGGGAACTGATGGGGTCCGTGAAGGACGGTTACGTCCCGTGCATCCTGTTCGTGATACAGATGGACGATGTGAGATACTTCGAACCGAATGCCGTGACGGACCCCGTGTTCGCGAGGACGCTCCGCGAGGCCGCCTCGTCGGGTGTGGAGGTCCTGGCGTACACCTGCAGGGTGACACCGGACTCCATGACCCTGGATTCCCCCGTGGAAGTGAGACTCAGCTGATACCGAGGGCCTTCTTTATGAGCTCCTGCGTATCCTTGGCGGGTATCACGGTGTTGACCATCACGACCCTGCACGATTCCAGGAATCTCTTGTAGAACCCTCTCCTGAGTTCCATCTTCCTCTCGTCCCTGACCATCTGATGCGGGTTGCAGAAATCGTTCTTCACCAGATAGTCCAACGCCTCATCGGCGGACATCTCGATCACCGTTCTGCCGTCGGACGGATCGCGCTTCAGCAGGATGATGTCCCTGAGGGATGCGGTGGTGACCGTGGAATCCTGTCCCATGACCCACCTGATGTTCGCTATACCCCTTCCCTTGTTGTCGAACTTGGTGGATGTCACCAGCGACACATACTCCTCCCATACATCCCCGATGTCCGCGTCGATGTAGCAGTTCTTCTCGGAACCGTGGATCCTGGGCCTCCCTCCGGTGAGGCGCACGAAGAACCAATCGTCCGTGATCAGATGGGCGTTGTCGTTCCTGAGGAGACCCCAGGACTGTGTGGTCTTCCCGGTCTTGGAGGGCGCTATGATGCATACGCCCCTCCCGTCGATGTCCAATGCGGCACCGTGCACGGCGAAGAGATTGTGGGAATCCTCCAGCATATCTGTGGCTATCGCAAGGGCGACGCTCTTGACCCAACCGTAGTAGTCGAAGTTGTAGAGGATCGCTATGGAGGTCACGGGATCGTAATGGACCTCCACGCCCTTCGACGGATCGTTGATCGTTATGATCTGTCCGTGCGAGCGGATGTTGTCGCTCATGGAACTGAAATTATCGTTCCACATCTCCACGAAGGTCCTGTCCTGCGTGAGGAGCTTGATGCAGACACCGTAGATGTCCGCCTTCGATGTATGGAATCTGCCGTTGCTGACCCTGTCACAGATGGCGGAGGCCTCTGCGGTAGAGATTATCTTCACTTCGTAGACCATGCATCCATATCATGATTATAGGTTTTATAGGATAGCATGGGCCCGTCGGATATCAAGCCGTGTTAATATGACGTATGGCAGCGGACGGTACCGGAACGGACATCGTCCGTGACCGCGAAGATGAATGAATCATCCCCTGATGATGCTTCCGTCGAGGGCGGAGAAGGTGTATCTCTCGTCAAAACATCTGCGGAATGCGATCTGTGCGGTACGTTCGGTGTTGTTGAACACGACGGACCATTGTGTATCGCTTGTGATGTCGTCCGGATCGGGATATCTCGTCACCGATGCCAGGATGTCCCATGCCGTTCCGAGGGATTGTCCGCCGGCGTGCTCCGCCATCTTCTCCAGCATGGTGTCATAGCGTTCCCTCCCGTGTCCGTACGGCCCGTTCCTGCGGTTCGGGAGCACCCTGTCCTCGTGGATGTTGAAGAAATTGGACACCGCGTCCGCCGATACCGCTATCAGAGACCGGGGATCGCTGTCGCAGTCGTATTCGAACACGCGCGCATCGCCGGAGGGGTCGCAGACATAGAAATGGTAGTCGTGACCGCTCGCGGCGAACATGTCGTACCCTTTGAAGATCTCGAACGCCTCCTCCGTGGATGCCGCCCTGTCGAGGACCGCCCTTATCATGAGTGTCGTCGATATCTTCGGCCTGCCCGTATCCTGATTTATGGGTTCGCTGTCCAATGCGAGGACGGCTATGGACACGCCCTTCTCGTTGATCCCGTCGAGACACACGAACGGCGCGGCGAGAGATGCCATCCTGCCTTTGAACGTCCTAGGACGGCCCGCGGATATGTTCGTCAGATCCGCGAAACCGACGGACCTGTATCCCCCTTTGGGTCTGCAGTGGACCATCATCGCCGAGGTGTCGTGTCTGAAATCGTAGTTGCGGCCGGTGAGGACACCGTCACAGGTGTCCTTAAGACAGAACGCGGAACATCCGCACCCGTGCGCGACGGACTTCGTGCGCATGAACGGCAGCGCCTCTTTGAGTATCGCCTCGGACAGGGAACCGTCATCGGTTATGCCGCGGCCGACTATCCTGTCGATGTCGTAATCGTACGATACGCGCATGCCGTACAGACCGTATCCGTCGTCGTGTACGGTGACGTCCTTTATCGAAAGCATGGTGCCCAAACGCATTCCCAGACCTCCGGCCATATATGTCGCGTGTCACATCATGACGGTATCATCGAATATGACACGGTTGTGGAACATGTTCTCCCTTCCCCAATCGGCCAATGCCTTGAGGACGGGTGCAAGGGAACGGCCCCTGTCGGTAAGTCCGTATTCCACCCTCGGAGGCATCTCCGCATACTCCATCCTGACGATGAGATGGTTCTGTTCCATCTCCTTCAGCTGCTTCGTCAGTATGCGTGCGGATATGCCTTCTATGCCTTCGGCCAATTCCTTGAATCTGAGCGGTCTGTCCTCTATGACCATCCTGCAGAGTATGACCGCCTTCCACTTGCCCTCGATGACCGACATGGCGGCATCGATGGCACAGTTCATACGCGGGACCGGCACCTGGCACATGATGGTACATATCAGGTAGGTGTATAAAAATGGAATCTTCGAACGTCGGAACGGTTCCCGCTGCGGGACGGATGTATCGCGAATCCTCTGCACATCGGCCGCGGTCTGTCCGTCCGACCGCGGATGTGTAAGTATAAATACAATAGTTACATTATGTTACTTATGGCAAAGATTGTTGTCGTACTCACATCTCCCAGGAAGGGAGCGAACAGCGAGACCCTTGCAATGAAGATTGCAGACGGTGCGAAGGATAACGGTAACGAGGTCGAGGTCTTCAGACTCAGCGATCTCGAGATCAACGGATGCAAGGCATGCATGGGATGCAAGAAGACCGGAAACTGCGTCCAGAAGGACGGTATCAAGGGCGTCCTCGAGGCCATCAAGGCCGCGGACGGAGTCGTCCTCACCGCACCCGTGTACTTCGGACAGCCCCTCGCACAGTACAGGAGCCTCGAGGACAGGATGTTCTCCTTCATCGACGGAGAGTTCAAGCCCTTCATCGCACCCGGAAAGAAGCTTGCCGTGGTCGGTACCAGCGGAGCGGACCCCGTTGCATGCGGAACGGTCGCGGAGCAGATCGCGGGAAGGCTCGGCGGATTCTTCAAGTTCGAGACCATCGGAACCGTTTCCATGAACGGATGCAACCCGCCCAACGTGGCCGCCGGCAACGCCGACAAGCTCGCCGAGGCATACGCCATCGGAAAGAAGTTCTGATCCCTGCGGCCTTCAGGCCGCATACAAACACTTTATCCACATTCTGCAGAATCATGATCGCCGGAGCGTGTCCCGCGGGACACTGCATCCTGACATCCACGGAAGGATTCAATCGTCCAAGTGGTAATACTTGCGGACGTCCGTCTCGAGACCCGGATGGCCCAACAGGGTGACCCTGCTCTCCGGTTTCTGCTTGAGCACCTCCATGCCGATGCGCTCGCCCAGGTCCTTCGAGAAGGACATTATCTCATCGAACGACGGCATGTTGGCCATGGAGAGCCTGTTCCTGGATCCCCCTACGAACACGAACCCTTTGGGCTCCACCATATCCGTGTCCGCGATCCTGTCCAACGCGGCGTACTCGTCCACGTATCCGAAGTTGAGTCCCCTGACGAGGGTATGGCGTATGACCGTCCTGGTGTCCAGCGAGGGCAGGAGTTCCAGGGTGCGCATGATCCTCTGCCATCCGTCGGGGATCTTCGGGACGCAGACATTCCTGTACACCTCCTCGTTCGGAGCCGCGACGGTGACGTACAGCTGTCTCGGGAGGACATCCAGTTCCTCCAGCCTCTCCGGATAGGTACCGTTGGTGACCAGGAAGGTCATCATCTTCCTTGAATGGCATTCCTTCAGGAAATCGGACAGGTACGGGTACGTTATCGGCTCCCCGGAGAGGGATATGGCGACCTGATTGGGGTTCCTCGCCTCCTCGTACATCTCCTTGGACACCCTGCCGTCGCCGTTGAATCCGGTCACCAGCTTGCGCTGCATCTCGATCAGGTTGTCGAGCATGTCCTTGGGCTCGGCCCAATCCTTCACTTCGAAATCGTGCCCCATCACCCTCCAGCAGAATTGGCACATGTGGGAGCATTCGTTGATGGCGGGCGTCATCTGCAGACACCTG
Source organism: Candidatus Methanomethylophilaceae archaeon (assembly GCA_051887655.1). GTDB lineage: Archaea > Thermoplasmatota > Thermoplasmata > Methanomassiliicoccales > Methanomethylophilaceae > SIG5. The sequence continues at coordinate 5,312 of JBJEZZ010000049.1, forward strand.
TGGGACTGTATCCCGTAGAAGTCCTGTTTGTAGCACGTGCGTCCGCGCACGAGGGATTCCTTCATCCAGTGGCAGAGTTTGACGGCCGCGTGGTCCTTGTAGATCCTGTACTGTTGCTTGATCAGTAGCTGACGGTAGTTCTCATCCATGTGATCACTCAGAAATCGAACAGGCTCCTCTGTCCTGTCTTGGGCGCCGCAGGTCTGGGCGGTTCCGCACGTTTGGGTTCCGGGGCCGGAGGCGCGGGAGCGGGCTTGGGTGCCGCGGTCCTGCGCACTGCGGGTTTGGCCGCGACGGGAGGTGCGGTGCTCTCGGATATCGCCTTGAACACGTCCTTGACGGCCTTCGAATCGTTCTTCACACCCATGAGGTATGCGAGCTCATCCTCCTCGAGTCCCGCGCCCTTGGTCACCGCGATACGGAGCTCGAGATCGTTGTTGAGCATCATCCTCAACGACGGCACGACATCCTGCGCTATGCGTTTGGTGGAATTGTGCATGTACTCGGACAGTTTCAGGCACGTGCTCCTCTTCGTGGCCCTGATCCCCTTGGAACGGGACATCTTGCTGAGGTACGACGGGGGTCTGATCCTCTCCCTGTTGACGTGGCTGCTGCGTTTGGCGGATGCCACGCCCATGGTCATCATATCGCCCGCGTATCTGAGGAATCCGTAGTACTGCCTCTTCATTATGCGGCCCATGAATATGTCCGCACGGGACAGCCTCTCGTATCCCCTGACGAGATCCCCCCTCTCCCTGAACTCGTAGGGGAGGTTCTCGTCTATCCAGAGCATGACGGTGTCGGCATCCTCGTCGATGTCCATCATCATCCTCCTGGCATCGGACGGGGAGTTCTTCCTGAACACGTTGAACATCAGATCGTAGATCGACTTGCGGACTATGCGGTTGGAGAGCTCCGCGGTATCCGCCTCGGTGATCCTGTCCCTTCCCGCGCACAGGGATTCCAGGTCCCTGACCGCGGCACGCATGTCCCCGTTGGAATTCGCCGCGATCGCGGCCAATGCCGTATCCTCGGCCTCGATGCCCTCGGACACGGCGATCCTCCTGAGCGCCTTCACTATCGACGCAGGGACCGGTCTTTTGAACGAGATCTGCTGGGTCTCCGACTTGATGGCGGACGACTTCCTGCTGAGCGCGTAGAAATCGTTCACTATCAGGATGACCGGCTGTCTCGTCTCCCTTATCAGCTCCACGATCGCCGGCACGGCACCCCTGTCCGCGTTCCCGAACAGACTGTCCGCCTCATCCAGGACGATGAGCTTCCTTCCTCCGGACGCGGATGTCAGGAACTCGCCGGTATCGCTGAACGTGTCAGAGTACGAGGCCCTGAGCGCGACCGAACGTATCGCATCGGCCGTACGCTGATCGGACGCGTTCATCTCCACCAGCCCCCAGCCCATGTCGTTGGCCAGTGCCACAGCGGACGATGTCTTGCCGATACCGGGCGATCCCATCAGGACCGCGGCCTTGAACCTGGGCCTCCCCTGGTTCCACGATGCCGCCCATCCCCTCAGATCGTTGACCGCCTGCGGATTGCCCACTATGTCATCGAGCGATTTCGGCCGGTACTTCTCTGTCCAATCAGGAGACACGGTATCCCGTATCCTTCATGCGGAAATAAATGTGACCCTTTCACCTGATGGCGGCCGCGATGGACTTGGAACATATCTTGTATATGTCCACCATCTGGACCACGAATATCACGAGGGTGGCCATCGTCAGGTACAGGACGGGCAGGTCGTATCCGGAGAAGTACATCAGATAGAAGTACGCGGCGGACGAACAGAGGTACAGTATTCCCTTGACCCACTTCTTCAGGACCAGATGGCCTATGCCGAACACGTTCATCAGCCCCGGTATGAAGGCCAGCATCAGCGCGAAGAAGGTCAGCCTGACCGTCTTCTTGTCGACGATCATCACCTTCCCGCCGGCCACGGCCACGGTGTCCCTGCCGTCCTTCACGTCGGCGTCGTTCACGGCGTGCACGTTGTAGGAACCGCAGCGCGGACAGAAACCCATATCGGAATCCGTGGAGGATCCGCAGTCGAAACATACGAACATCATTCACCTCCGATCGCCATGTGGTACGCCCTGCCGTCGTACGAAACTGTTATATCGGCATCGAAGAGCTCGCTCAGGTTCTCCGACGTGAGCGTCTCGGACTTGCTGCCGTCACGTATCTTCTCGCCGTCCTTTATCATGATCACCCTGTCCACGGACGACGGGATGTCCTCCAGCTCGTGGGTGATCATCACTATCCTTATCCCGGATGCGGAGAGGATGTCGAACATCCTCCTGAAGGCGTCCTTCATCACGATGTCCAACCCGGTCATAGGCTCATCAAGTATGAGCATCTCCGGCCCGGACACCAACGCCCTGGCGATCAGCGTGCGTCTCATCTCCCCCAACGAGAGGTTCTCTATCCTCCTGTCGAGGAGATCGTCTATGCCCATCCTGACCGCGGCGTCGTACACCGCGCGGACCATCTCCTTGGTGACCTCATGGTTCCTGAACACATCCATGCTGCCGAAGTATCCCGAGGTTATGACATCGGATACCAACACGTCGGGACCGAACCTGTTCTGCAGATCCATGGATACGATGCCTATCCTGTCCCTGAGCTCGAATATGTCCCACGAGGTCCTTCCGAACATGGACAGATACGAGGAACCGTCCTCCTCGTAGTACGGACGGATCTCGCCGCTGAGGAGCTTCACCAATGTGGTCTTCCCGGAACCGTTGGAACCGAGGACCACGGCGTTCTCGCCCCCGGAAAGGGTCAGGTCTATGTGCTTCAGGATGTACTTCCCGTTCCTGACCACGGAGACGTTCCTCATCTCTATCGCATCGGTGTTCATGTTGGATCGTACGAGGCTACTTGATAGCGATATTTAATCATGATTTACCGCCCAGCGTAAACGTAGGTCCCCGTCACGCCCCATATCGCCGGAACGGCACGTACGCCGTACGCACCGTCGGGATCGGCCCATTGTCGCTATTCATACAATGAAGTAAGCATCATTGCATATAATTATACAATAATGTACATAATGATTATATACCAAACGAATGTCGTTCGGATCATGGCAATTCCGAAAGACGCAAGGATCGGATTGTCCCCCGAGGACATCCCCAAGAAATGGTACAACCTGGCCGCAGACCTGAAGGACCTGCAGCCCATGATCAACCCGCAGACCAAGGAGCCCGTCAAGCCCGAGGAGCTGGAGGTCATCTTCTGTAAGGAGATCATCAGGCAGGAGATGTCCACCGAGAGGTACATCGACATACCCGAGGAGGTCCGCGACAACTACATCTACCTCAACAGACCCGCACCCCTGCAGAGGGCATACCGTCTGGAGAAGTACCTCAAGACCCCCGCGAAGATCTACTTCAAGAGGGAGGATATGAGCCCCCTCGGAAGCCACAAGGGGAACACCGCTCTGGCACAGGCATACTACAACGCGAAGGCCGGCATCCGCACCCTCACCACCGAGACCGGTGCCGGACAGTGGGGTACCGCCCTCGCCATGGTGTCCAACCTGTTCGACATCGACTCCACCGTCTTCATGGTACGCGGAAGCTACGACCAGAAGCCGCACAGGAAGACCCTGATGCACACATACGGAGCGAAGGTCTACGCATCCCCGTCCGAGTACACCGACTACGGAAAGAAGGTCCTCAAGGAGCACCCCGACACGTCCGGATCCCTCGGTATCGCTATCTCCGAGGCATGCGAGCTCGCGGCCAAGTCCGGAGGTACCACCAAGTACTCCCTCGGAAGCGTCATGAACCACGTCATGCTGCACCAGACCGTCATCGGTCTGGAGACCATGGAGCAGATGAAGATGGGAGAGATCGAGCCCGACTACATGGTCGCCTGCTGCGGAGGAGGTTCCAACTTCGCCGGATTCACCTTCCCCATGATGGGAGAGAGACTGAAGGGAAAGAACGAGTGCCAGTTCATCGGAGTCGAATCCGAGGCGGCGCCCTCCATGACCCACGGTGAGTTCAAGTACGACTTCGGAGACACCGCAGGTATGACTCCCATGATCCTCATGTACACGCTCGGATCCCAGTTCATCCCCAGCCCCGTGCACGCGGGAGGACTTAGATACCACGGAATGTCCCCGCTGGTGTCCGCGGCCTGCAACCAGGGATTCGTCAAGCCCGTGGCGTACACGCAGGATGCCACCTTCGAGGCCGGTGTCCTGTTCTCCAGGACCGAGGGTATCGTCCCCGCACCCGAGTCGTGCCATGCCATCAAGGGTGCCATCGACATCGCGCTCGAGTGCAAGGAGAAGAACGAGGAGAAGACCATCGTGTTCTGTCTCTCCGGTCACGGATACCTCGACCTCTACGGATACGAGCAGTACCTCGACGGGGTCATGAAGGACTCTTCCGCGAAGATCTGAATCCCGGAGGGTGGATACCGCCCTCCCAAGGACATCCGTCCGATCCCGTGACGGACGGGGGAGCGCCGTTCCATGCCGGCGCCTCCCCCGCATACCTCTTTTTCAAGATGCATGTACGGTCCCGCGCTCTACACTCTCCCGTCAAACGATAAATAAATCCCACGGTCATCTCACGGACATGGATCCCATTGTGAACGCACGCGAACCGCGCGGCAAGGAGGGCGAACGCTTCCTCGAACACATGAACGAAGGCCACGAGGAGATGGCGAGATGGGGAACGTCCAAGATCGCCATCGCCAAGGACCATGACGTCCTCGACATAGGATGCGGGGGCGGAAGGAACCTCGAGTTCTTCCTCGAAGCGTGCCCGTACGGTACCGTCACGGGCGTGGACCGTTCGGAGCTGTCCGTGGAGTTCTCGAAGGAGAAGAACAGGGATGCGGTATCCAAGGGAAGATGCAGGGTGCTGAACGCGGACGTGTCGTCGCTCCCGTTCGAACCCCTGTCCTTCGACATAGCGACGGCGTTCGAGACCGTGTACTACTGGCCGTCCATCACCGACTCGTTCAGAGAGGTCCTCCGTGTGCTGAGGAGGGGCGGGACGTTCATGATCTGCAACGAGGCGGACCGTCTCGACGAGAGGACACAGGGTTGGGTGGACCGCATCGGTCACGGTATGAGGATATACGACGCGGAACAGCTGGAAGGACACCTGAAGGAAGCGGGATTCACCGGCATAAAGGTGTTCGGGATCCCGGAGAGACATTGGCTGTGCGTGACCGCCAAACGTCCGTACGAGGACGTCACAGTCTGACGCGGTCGTTCACGAACCTTCTGCGGTCAACAGTACGTTTTCCGTACTGTATCGCCTGTGCGGGACAGCGGTTGATGCAGCCCATGCAGTGCTCGCACTTGGGCGCGGTCCATACGGGACGGCCCTCCCCGGACAGCTTTATGATCCCGTCGGGACAGACCCTCGTGCACAGCCCGCAGCCGGTGCACCCGTCATCCGCACGGAACTTGGACGTCCTGCGCAGGAGGTCGTATGCGGTCGGACCGAAGAACGTGAGCACCCCCAACGCATCCCTGCACCGGGACACGTGACATCTTCCGTCAATCGATAGTTTGGATACGATCTCCGCCGCGTACCCTGGCACTGAATCCATCAGCTCCGCGGCCTTCTCCGGCCCCGGAGGGGAGAACAGCGATATGTAATTCTCAGGCATCCTGTATTCGAAGGTGTGCGTGAGGTCCAGCCCGCGCTTACCGAACGCCTTCACGGCGGCCTTGGATGCGTGATCCGGGGTGGTACCGCAGGTGAACACGAGGAAGAACCTCTGTCCTTCGGATACCTTCATGCGGTCCACGAGGCGCATGACGATCCTCGGTATGTTGTAGTAGTACACCGGCGTGATGATACCTATCCTGTCGCATCCGCTGACGTCGACCGGACCGTCCGGCACATCCTCCAGCCTGACGACCTCATCGCCGGTGAGGTCCGCTACCGCCTCCGCGAGCTGGAGGGAGTT
>JBJEZZ010000050.1:0-11101 GCA_051887655.1 Candidatus Methanomethylophilaceae archaeon
CTGATACACATCGGTGACAATCCCAGGTCCGACCGCCGTATCCCCGAGAGCCTCTGGATACGTACGATACATACCGAACGTCCGATCGACAGGTATGCAAGATCCCATCGCAAAGAGATGAGGTTCTATCGCAAAAAACCGAGTCCGGAGAGATCGGTCATCGTGTCGATGGACATGCTCTATTGGCTGGACGGCACGGATGAGGACTTCTGGAAAAGGATATCGCACAGATTCGGCGGCCCCATCGTCACCGATTACTGCAACTACATCCGCAGGAACACCGATGACAGCGAACTGAAGCTGTTCGTTGCCAGGGACGGATGGAACCTCATGCGCGTGTATGACATACTGTTCGGCATCGACCAGTCCGAGTACGTGTATGCCCCGAGGATACTGAACCTCGCACTGTACGAGGATTATGACAGGAACAAGATCTACAAGAGATACAGGGACGTGCTGATGAGCGAGTTCTGTCCCTGCGAAAGCGACGACCCGGACAGGTGGTTCACGGAGCATGAGGACATCATCCTGAAAAGGAGGGAGGAGATGGGGCAGAGATACACGTCCATGCTGAACACGAAGACGCATGGCTGCAAAGTGGTAAGATTGATCGACGTCACCACCATGAAGTATTCCTCACAGAGACTGATATCCAAATTCCTTCCCGAGAAGGAGGTGTCCGGGATATACCACAACATCCTCGTGGACGACCCGGACATACCGCACATAGGGTATCACGTGCGCAAGAGGAAGATGGTGTTCGACAACCACACCAACATAATCGAATTCTTCATGTCCAGCCCCGAACCGCCCATCGCGGGATTGGACGACGATCTGATCCCAATATACATGACGCCGCATCCGTTCGAACACGAGAGGTTGGCCATGTACAGCGACGTGACCGACGGGGAGACGGATTACGCCAAACATATCGGGTCCGTCTTCGGAGAGGACATACCTCTGTTCGGATTCGATGACATCCTGGGATGGCTGCATGTCCTTGTGTACGGCTCGGATGCGGAGACCAGAAGGAGACTGTCGGACATGAGATGGCCGGTGGATTCCAAGCATATGCAGTACATCAGCATGATATACCATCCGAGGGACACCCTATACCACCTGACGAAGACGGTGAAGGATATGATGTGGTACGTGTCCCTGTCGCTGAAATGATTCAGACCAGAGGTCTGCTCTCGAGGACGAGATGGGTCCCGGACCTGAGATATATCAGCGGGACGCCGTGCTTCCTGAGCTTGGACCTGAGGAGCTTGTCGTTGGTGAGCACGTAAGCGTTCTCGCGCAGTGCCAGCTCTATGACGGATGCATCGCCGGTGGCATCGGTCTTGATGATCTGATACCTCCTCGCGAGATCCAGAGCGGCATTGGCATACTTGTGATCCAAATGCTTGAGTTCCCCGATCAGAGGTCCGGGGACCACGAAACGTACGTCGCCGAGGAGTTCGCGCACCGCATAATCCAGATTGATGCGCAACTCGAAAGGCATTAGTAAGGCGTTTGTGTCGAGGACGACGGTCTGCATACCGCATCACTCGACGATTCCGTACCCGATGAGTCTCCACTTGTTGGAGATCCTTCTGGAGATGGCCACCCTCTGTCCCTTCACGATACAGACCGGGATCTTCAGCGCCACCTGGATCGTTCCGGCCTTGCCGTTCTTGACGATACCGATGGTGGTGGCCGTACCGATGGACAGCATGAGCATCTCGTTGGACTTGATCTCATCGACCTCGAGGTCCGAGGATGATCCGACGACCCTGTCGAGCAGCACGGTCTTCATGGTGAAGTCGTGAGCGACCTCGGGGACCTGTCCGGGGATCCCCACCATACGTCCGGTGAGACCGTCCGATTTGGTTATGGACGGATCCAGGGACGTACCGATGGATATGAGACCTCCGGGACCGATGGACTTCACGGACTTGCTTCCCGCGAAGAGCGAGGTCACGCGTGTGGTGAGCTTCTGCCACACGGTCTTCCCGCCGACCTCGGCCTTGATTCCGGGGACGATCTCGATCTCGTCGCCGACCCTCAGGGTACCCTGGATGAGCGAACCTCCGAGCACACCGCCCTTAAGGTCCTTGGGGACCGTTCCGGGGGAGTTGATGTCGAAGGACCTCGCCACATGCATCAGCGGAGGTGCCTCGGTATCCCTCTTGACCGAGGACACGATGTGCTCCTCGATGGTCTTGATGAGCATGTCGATGTTCACACCGCTGTTGGCGGATATGGGAACGATGGGCGCGTTCTCCGCGATCGTACCCTTGACGAACTCCTTGATCTGCTTGAAATTCTCGACCGCCTGCTCCCTGGTGACAATGTCGATCTTGTTCTGGACGATGATGATCTTCTCGATACCGATGATCGAGAGCGCCATCAGATGCTCCTTGGTCTGGGGCTGGGGGCACTTCTCGTTGGCCGCCACCAGAAGGATGGCACCGTCCATGAGCGCGGCTCCGGACAGCATGGTGGCCATGAGGGTCTCGTGTCCGGGTGCATCCACGAAGGATACGGCCCTGAGGAACTCGGTGTCCGCACCGCAGTGGGGGCACTTCTTGTCGGTGCCGTATGCGGCCGCACCCTCGCAGACGGGGCACTTGTAGAACGCCACGTCGGCATATCCGAGTCTGATGGAGATACCTCTCTTGACCTCCTCGGAGTGACGGTCGGCCCACTCGCCGCTGAGCGCGCGGGTGAGCGTGGTCTTACCGTGATCGACGTGCCCTATCATCCCGATGTTGACTTCGGGCTGCTTTGGTACCTTCATCGGATTACTCCGAGGACTCTGCCGCTGCGATAGTCTCTTCGATGGACTTGGGTCCGTACTCCGTGACCGCCATGTTGATCTGGACGATCTTCTCGGAGATGGCGCAACCGTGGATGGCGACCCTTCTCCTCTGTCCGGGGTACTTCTCGTGGAATCCGAGTCCCTCGGACATGAGCAGCATCCTCCTCCTGTTTCCGGGGAGGTCCTTCCTCATGGGGGTTCCGTTACCGTCGGATCCGCCGGTAATCTGGAGTTTGTATCCGGGAAGTCCGACGAAGATTCCGTCAATGATCTCTCCGACGCACTTGCCAGTCAGAGAGTTCGCGTGGTGGCCAGTGACCGTCATGTTGTAGGACTTGCCGGTCTTCTTGTCGTTGATAACAGCTTTGTACTCTGCCATTTGAACACCTGTAAGGCGGGCTATCAATCAATGGTTTATATATGTTGGTACAGGAGAAAAGACATACGTTCATTCAGGTCGGACAGATGGCACATCAGATCCAAACCTAAAAATCAAATTATTGCTACCATAACTCCACAAATGATCATATTCACCCGGGGACCAAAGGAAAAACGCTCGTTCATCGTCTGACCCAGGACACAACTACGCCTTCAGCCCAAAAGAGCTGTCACCATACCATTCGGGATGAATGGAACAAATCATACCAATTTCAACAGTGTAAAAAAACGAATGATGCCATGTATAACCATGGCATCATGCGATCAGATACGGGCCCATTCAGCCCAGGACCTTCTTGGCGATACGTGCGCAGAACTGGCCCCATCCGTCGCACTGCATCAGCAAAGCGACGATTATACCGCCGGAGAGTTTGGATTCCCCTCCGGCCCTCTCGCCGAACTCGAACTGGTATTCCTCTATCCTGATGTCCTTGGGAACGTATTTCATGAGATCGAACAGGGCCTTGAATCCCTTCATCTGGAAATCCTGACTGTGCTCCCTTATCACGGACCTGCACAGTTCCGTATCCCCTCCGAACAGACCGCTCATTATGTCCGACGATATCTGTCTGTCATGCATCCTGAGGGTGAACGCCGCAAGATAATGCGCACCCCAGGAACCGATCCATCTTCCGAAGGACGACAGATTGGACCTGTCCTTCCTCACACCGATGGTGAGCTGCGCACCGCCCAGGAGTTGCTCGTACATCCCCTTCAGCGCGGACGGGGGATGCTGGAAATCGGAATCCATGTTGATGAAGTACTTCGTGTCGGCATCCATGATCCCCTGGAATATGCTGGCGGACAGTCCGCGGTCGTCGGGGTCGCGGACCACGAGTCTGACCTTATCGTCCGCGGACGCACGGTCCAGGACGATGGACTGTGTCGAATCCTTGGAGTTGTCGTCCATGACCAACACGTGAAAATCGGGATACATCGACCTTAGCGTGTCGATCATCTCTCCGATGTTGGCCTCTTCGTTGTATGTGGGCAGTATCACGGTACATCCGTCGTCCATGTGTTTCCCTTCGGGACCATATCTACGGCTGACGATATAACAGATTCCGTTCAGCGCTTGGATCTGCGGGATTTGCCGAGCCTCTTGGTGATGGCCGCCTTGAGTTTTGATATGGACGATACGTCCGATGGATCGATATCCTTGAAGAACGCGATGTGCAGGGAGATGAAATCGCCGAGCATCATCGCCCTCATCTCCCTCTCGAACACGGTCTTCCCGGGTATGCGTATCACATAGGGTTTCATACCGCGGTTCTTGAGGGTGGCTATGGTAGCATTGACCGAATTCCTGAGGAGCTTGGTCTGATTCTCCTCCACCAGGATGATCGGTTTTATCTTCACCCCGTTGCACCCGACCACTCCCGTGAGGTCCCCATGGTTGGTGTCGGGGATATGACCGTCGAACGCGATCAGCTTGGAGTTCTCGTTGAACTGCGCCCTCCATCTGCTGGCTATCGCCGACAATGAATTGGATGAGTATATCACGGGCAGGGATCCGATGATCTCTCCCGCGATCTTCCTGGGCTGTGAGTCCAGGAGGGACAGCGACGAGATGTACTTCTTGAGCGCAGGGATGGTGTCCCTCACCTCCCCGCGCAGGTCGGGTCCGCCGATGGTGGCGATGGCGTTGATCATGTATCCGATGGAGTTACCCACCGCGTTGCGGGGCTGCAGACCGGATTTCACCAGGATGCAGGGCACATTGTCCGCTTCGGCCTTGTTCTTCAGTTTCCCTCCGGAAGTGATGGCGACTATCCTGCACCCTCTGGCGATCGCCTTGTCGTACACGGACAGTGTCTCCGCCGTATTCCCGGAGTAGCTGCTCACAAGTACGAGGCTCTCCGAATCCGCCCATGCGGGGAGTTCCGGCGAACGGATCACCCTTATAGGTTTGTCCGAATGGGCATAGAGACAGTCTGCGACGATGTCGCCGCCTATGGCGGAACCGCCCATACCGCAGACCAATATGTTCCTGTACTCTATAGGTACGAGATCCAACTTCGCATCTATGGCGGCCTCCAGGTCGTTGACGACGTTGGAGGTCTCACTGATCATATCGTGAGGATCGTTGATCTCGACGGACAAGGAACTCACATCCCCCAGAACTTGTCCTCGATGCGTTTGATCGCGACGACCTCGTCCAGCACCATCCTCTCGTCATCGTTGAGTTCCAGCTTCTGGAACTCCTTCACGGAGGATTCCATGATATCCACGTAGATGATGTCCTCCTCCTTGGCCTGACGTCCGATGGTTATGTCGTCGATGGCACAGGCGACCTCATCACCCTGCACCGCCTCCTTGACCACGTCCTCGCCGTCACGGAGACTGCGGATCCTTCCCAGGGAACGTCCGTCGCTGCCGATCAGGCGCAGACCGGGTCTCAGACGTCCCGCAAGCACCCTGATCCCCACGATCGCGGGTTTGGTGGCATGGAACACGCAGTTGGGCATTATCATGAACTTGGCAGGGAACGGGAACTCCGACCTCTTGTCGGTATCGTTCTGCCTCTTGGACTCGTCCAGCCATTCCTGGTACTCCTCTATCAGACGGTATACCACATCGTTGGAGAATATGCGCAGACCGCTGTCCTCCAGCGCCGCATCCGCCTCCTTGGATGTCTTCACGTTGAATGCCAGTATGATCTTGTTGAGCGGATCTCCGCGCAAAGCGTCGGTCTCCAGGATGTCGCGGCGGGTGATCTCACCCATACCGTACCTGCGGATCGGGATGCCTGCGGCCTTGGCCTCGAATGCGAGGGCCTCGAGGGAACCGATGGCATCCGCCTTGATGTACACACCGTTGTCCTGGAGTTCGATCTTGATGGATGCCTCCTCGGTCATCTCCTTGATGGAGGGATCCTTCTCGTTCTTCACCACGCGGAGCGGAGCCCCTGCGATGACACCCTCCATGTTCTGACAGGATATCTTGACACCTGCCGCCGCATGGAGCTCCTTGACCCTCTCGAACTTGTCGCGAGGATCCATGATCTCGTCCAACGGTTTGGGCTTGAGGATCGCCTTGATCTTGGTGACGACCGGGGCACCGCGGGTACCCAATGCGACCGTATCGCCCTGTTTCATGACACCGGAATAGAGGATCATATCCAGGGTCTTACCGAGGCCCTTCTCCTCCTTGATCTCCAGGATCGTTCCCCTTCCGGGACCGTCCTCGGATGCCAGCTGCTGTTCCAGGAACTTCTGGGCCAGACCGATGAGCATCAGCAGGAGGTCGGGGATACCCTCGCCCTCCTTCGCGGATATGGGGGCGAGTGCGACCGTCTTGGTGAAATCGTCGATCCTGTCGTACCTGTCCGCATATATCCCTTCATTGGACAGGTCCCCGATGATCGCGTACAGCTTCTCGTTGAACGCCTCGATGGTGTGCGACTGCTGCACCCTCTCGGAGAGTACGAACGGCCTGCCTTCCTCGCAGGTCCACCCCTGTATGGTGTCCACCTTGTTCAATGCTATGATGAACGGCGTCTTGTACTGCCTCAGGATCTTTATGGACTCTATGGTCTGGGGCATCAGCCCTTCCCTTATGTCGATCACCAATACGGCGATGTCCGCGAGGGAACCGCCCCTCGCCCTGAGGGTGATGAAGGAATGGTGTCCGGGGGTGTCTATGAACAGGAGTCCGGGAACATCGAACTTCTTGTTGCCGATGAGCTTCCCGCACACCTTGTAGATGTGGTCTATGGGCACCTCCGTAGCACCGATGTGCTGCGTGATGGCCCCTGCCTCGCGGGCCTGCACCGAGGTGCCCCTGATCCTATCCAAAAGCTTGGTCTTTCCGTGATCCACGTGTCCGAGGACCGAAACAACAGGCTGTCTGATCGTCATTGATGAGCACCCCGGGAGTTATATGAAATGTGTAAAGGGTTTAAGAGTGTATAAAGGCCTATCTCACTCGTATATCCAGGACTGGATGGTCTTGTCGTAGGAGACGAGCTCCTCGGGCCTGAAGAAGATGGAGATCTCCCTCTCGGCACTCTCGACGGAATCGGATCCGTGGATGATGTTCATGCCGACCTGCATACCGTAGTCGCCGCGGATGGTACCGGGGGCGGACTCCTTGGGGTTGGTCTTTCCCATCATGTTCCTGCAAACGGATACCGCATCCTCTCCTTCCCACACCATGGCCAGAACGGGTCCGGAGGTGATGTAGCTGATGAGCGAGGGGAAGAAGGGCTTGCCTTTGTGCTCTCCGTAGTGGTTCTCCGCGACCTCCTTGGGGATGACCATGAGCTTCATGGCGACGAGCTTGAGTCCCTTCCTCTCGAAGCGGGAGACGATCTCTCCGCAGAGTCCGCGCTGGACTCCGTCGGGCTTGACCATAAGATAGGTTCTCTCCATGGGGATCACTCCTTCTTCTCTGCGACCTTCAGGCGTGCTTCCTTCTCGATCTTGAACTTGGCGGTCCAGGCGGTGGTCCTGGGAACGCGCTTGAGCTCGATCATGTTCTTGTAGCACTTGTTGGTGCAGAAGTTGAGGACGGTCCCGTCCTTCTTGATGAACATCTTTCCGGTCCCGGGCTCGATCTCGGCTCCGCAGAAAGAACAGATTCTCTTCTCTGCCATCGAAATCACCTCATTCCGAGCTTGCGGGCCTCTCTGCTGGTCTCGCGGAGCATGAGGATATCTCCCATCCTGACGGGGCCCATGATGTTCCTGGTGATGATCCTTCCCTTGTCGCGTCCCTCGAGGACCCTGACCTTGACCTGCGTGGCTTCGCCGGTCATTCCGGTCCTTCCGATGATCTCGACGACCTCGGACGGGATGCTGTCAACGTCTACCATTCAAATCACTCCGGAATCAGTTCTTGAGCGCTTTGACAGCGGCGACGATCTCTTCGCAGACGGCCTTTCCCTTTCCGACATCGGTGATGGCGACGGAAGCGGTGGGCTTCTCGAGTCCGATGGCGTTTCCGAGCTCCGCCTTGCTGGGGACGTAGACGTATGCGACGTTCCTCTCCTCGCAGAGTGCGGGGATGTGTGCGAGGATCTCGGGGGGCTCGACATCTGCCGCCATGATGACGATGGCCGCCTCTGCCCTCTCGACGGCTTTGGTGACCTCGTTGGTTCCCTTCTTGATCTTACCGCCGTCGCGGGCGATCTCAGCGAGAGAGTATGCTTTGTCGGAAAGCTCCTTGGGTGTTTCGAACTTGACGTATACAGACATTTCAATTACCTCTTTCAGACCTCTTCATGCTTGCCTCGTTAATGAGCGGCACTGAAAGGTCCTCATTATTCATCGGCTCTTGTAGAGCAGTGGTGCTATCTGTTCACCGTATTTATAGGGTTCGAAACACGGGACGTGCGTTGTACCGGGATATCGCCGCTATGTATACCGCGGAGCGTGCGTATCGCACGCACGCGTCCGTGATCGGAAGGTGTCTAATTGAATATCACCGCGCCCAGGTTCACGTATGTGACATACGTCAGAGCCACCAGACATATCAGCACCAGGATGAACAGGATGTTCCCCTCGCGGTCGTTGACGAATATCATCGTCAGCAACACGGACACCCAGAGCATGACGACGTCGGCCATCGCGAGTATCGCGTTCCCGGAGATGAGGAATATCGGCACCCAGAAGAAGTCGGCGACCATCAGCATCCAGAAGACGCGGAAGAATTTCGATTCGTCACCGTCGTGTTGGGCCTTGAACAGGATTATGGCGAAGAATGCGAGCATGGCGATCCATATCATCGGAGGGATGACCGTCAACGGCGAGATGGGCGGCAGGTTCAGCGTGCTGTAGAACGCGGATGTGAAGGTCGTCATCCCCAACAGGAGACTCGAGGCCAGACATACGAAGACAGGTGCCAGCATGGACAGGATGTCCATCCGAAGTAGGAAGGGTGGAGGGATCATGATTGAAACCAATTTTTGGGAGTTTATATAGGTATATAATTAAAAAACAGATATAATTGTTAAAAATATTGTTATTGGCATAATTTTAGATTATTTTTGATGTAGTAAAATGTATAATTGGTAGATTATGAAATGATTGTACGATTCTTTATAATATTGAACAGCGATAAGGGGAGAAACCTGATAACCCCTTCCGAAATTCACCCAACATCCGTCACATCATAAATCGAATGGCAAAAACAAGGAATATGCCAAGATTCAAATTACAAAAACAGACTCCTCAAGACATTCAAAATATCGACGACATTCCATCGCACCGGATATGCGAATGATAAAATACATGCCGTCGCTGCTGAGAAAGATACACTTGCCATTCTTTCACAACATCTTTTAGTTTTGATTTCATTGCGGAACCTAATACTTAATCATCTACACATCACTTAATGATAATCTATCCACAGACGATGTGTAAATCTTGATTTCAAACGGTTCAAAACCAAATTCTGCGCGTGCTAAGTAATTCAGATCCACCGGAATGGCTGTTTTTCGATATACGGACCATAGATGAAACCAAGGTATTTCATGCCATTACTTACACACAGTTTATGTAAGGTAATAACCACGGGCAAATCCAAAGATGGAGGTGGAATCAAACGCGTTATCGTCAAAAGAGAGGACAGATTCTACACCTATGAGATAATGATGGAGAATACAGGAAGAAGACTGTTTCCACCCATTTGGACAGGGTGGATCCGATTACGAATGAGCTACACCAGATGATTCCCGAAAAATCCACGGAGAATCGTGCAGAGATGTTCGTGATGATATCCTCCAAAAAAACTGGATTGGAGGACGGTGATAACGACATATGATGCAAGAAAGACTCGCCGAACATGCATTCGACTTCGGTAGATTCGATGGCCACAGACATCGAATTCTCGATAAGTATATGATGATCAGCCGTTCTTTCATAGATGAATTCAAAACTGGCGTAAATTTCTGACTGTTGTCGATAGCCTTAGTTATGATAACGGCTTCTTTCGCTTTCCGTATCCTGACCGTTATGACCGACATACTTCAGGAATCTGAGGATCGAAGAGGATGCCTTGGATCGTGCGGCAAGTGAGTATCCCATCAATGTCCTGATGACCAAAGCCATCAAAGAATTGGGATCCTCATCTTCTTTCGCATACCACAACGGTTCTGCATACAAATATGCGGAATACGAGGTCGGGATCATAGATCCGGATGACGGGACCAGCGAATACATCGTCCATGTGCCGCAGAACCACAAGGATTCCGCCAGGAACAACGAATTGTTCTCCGCTTCCAGGAAGCTGAAGGCGTTCGTGGTGTACGATCCCAGGAAGGCCGCGGATGACATCAACGGCATCATGTCGATGGTGGACGATGTGGAGATGAGATTGGAGAACACCAGACACGACGATCCGAAGAAGGTGTACGACCAACTGCACGCGTTCATACGCAGATATCTTGACTACACCGTCGACGAGGATGGTATGATGCATATGGTCCGCAAACAAAATGCTTTCACCTTTGCGGACAACCGTGCGGGGATGTTCGTGATGCTGGCATCCAAGGATACGACATGGGAGCAGATGATGACATCATATGATGTGCGTGATTGGGTTGAGAAGGCGTTCGACGTTTACAAGACCGATCCGGATGGTAAACGTAACAGAACTGGCAATCCGGAAAGGGCAAGAGGCCGTCTTTTCATCAAGTTCATCGCACTGATGATGAGGATCCATATCCAGAACATCCTCAGGGAACATGATCGTATCACCATATCCATGAATGCGAAGAAGGATTCCGTCAACGGCATGACCGTCGATGAGGTGTTCCTGTCACTCAATACCGTGTTCGCCGTAGGCAACACTGGTAACTGGAGACTCACCGCGATCAGCAGGAACGTCAGAGAGATCTACAGATTGTTCGGTCTCGAGG
>JBJEZZ010000051.1:0-10932 GCA_051887655.1 Candidatus Methanomethylophilaceae archaeon
GTTGCCCGCCTTGTGCTGCTTCCTCATCTCGATCAGGATGTCGATGGGGTCCAGTCCTGCGTTCTCCGCGAGGGTGGTGGGGATGGACTCCATTGCGGATGCGAATGCGTCGATGGCGATCTGCTCTCTGCCTCCGACGGATGCGGAGTAGTCCCTGAGCTGCATGGCGATCTCGACCGCGGTGGATCCGCCGCCGGTGACGATCTTTCCGTCCTCGATGGCGACGCGGACGACGGACCATGCGTCGATGAGGGACCTCTCGATCTCGTCAAGGACGTGCTGGGTTCCTCCCCTGATCAGGATGGAGACGCTCTTCGCGGCCTCGAGGTTGGTGACGAAGGTCATGTCCTCGCCCTGTACCTTCTTGACCTCGACGAGTCCTGCGTGGCCGAGGTCCTCGGGCGAGAGCTCTGCGATCTTGTTGATGATGTTTCCGCCGGTGGAGGCTGCGAGCTTCTCCATGTCGGACTTCTTGACACGGCGTGCGGCGTAGATTCCCGCCTTGGCGAGGAAGTGCTGCGCGAGGTCATCGATTCCCTTCTGGCAGAAGACGACGTTCGCTCCGGTCTCCTTGACCTTGTCGACCATCTTCTTCAGCATGTTCTCCTCCTCCTGGAGGAATGCGTTCAGCTGGGAGGGGTCGTTGATCTCGATCTTCGCGTCGATCTCGGTCTTCTTGATCTCGAAGGGTGCGTCGATCAGTGCGATCTTCGCGTCCTTGATGTTCCTGGGCATCGCGCTGTGGACGGGCTCCTTGTCGATGATGAGTCCCTTGACGAGCTCGGTCTCCTCCATGGAGGCACCGGTCTTCTTGACGGTCTGGATGTTGTTGGGGTCGACGACGTACTTTCCGTCCTCCTCCCTGGCGATGGTCTTGACCGCGTCGACGACGAGCCTGCTGAAGAAGTCCTTCGAGGTGTTGATCTGCTTGCTGTTCATCGCGGTTCCCGCGATGTCCATGAGGAGTGCGTCGTTGTCGATGGTGACCTTCTCCGCGATGTTCTCGAGGATCTCCTGGGCCTTCGCGTTCGCGAGCCTGTATCCGCTTGCGATGACGGTGGGGTGGACGTTGGAGTCCACCATGTCGAGGGACTTCTTGAGGAGCTCCCCGGCGAGGATGACGGAGGTGGTGGTACCGTCTCCGACCTCGGAGTCCTGAGTCTTCGCGACCTCGACCAGCATCTTGGCTGCGGGGTGCTGGACATCGATCTCCTTGAGTATGGTCACTCCGTCGTTGGTGATGACGACGTCTCCCATGGAATCGACCAGCATCTTGTCCATTCCCCTAGGTCCGAGGCTGCTCCTGACCGCGTCGGAGATGGTCCTTGCTGCTGCGATGTTGTTGAACTGAGCGTCCTTTCCTTTGTCCCTCTTGGTACCTTCCTTGAGGATCACTATAGGTGCGTTACCCATTCCCATGTTATATTCCTCCATGTATAGTATGGATTATACTAATTCCCTTGAAGTTAGTACTTCTATATAACTGTTGCTATCATCCCGCCGACTGCCCTTCTATATATGGTTAATCACATGGCACCGGCATGGACGACGGGACCGACATATGCGCATGCGGAGACGGTATCGAGATCCGCAGGGCCGGGGACGGCGACATCGGATACGTGATCGGCTGCGTCAGGAGGAGCGTCGAGGCGTCCGTCGAAGATGACGAGAGGGAGCTCAGCGACCTGTGGATCCGGGACATCCTGTCCATATCGGAGACCTCCATCAGGGAGGGACGGATGGATGACGAAGTGTATGTGGCCGTGCATCCCGACGGGGGTTACGCGGGGATGGTCTGGCTGGGGAGCTCCAGGGACGAGTTCACCTGCGATGCGACGGGATACCTCCTGGGCATATTCGTGGAACCGGAACTGAGGAGGAAGGGGCTCGGGTCCAGACTTCTGTCCTTCGCCGAGGGCGTCTGCAGGGAGAAGGGGTATCTGCACATGAGCCTGAACGTGGGATACGCCAACGCATCCGCGAGGAGTTTCTACGACTCGCACGGGTACGGCATACGCAGCGAGGTCCGCAGGAAAGGACTGTACCGAACGTTATAAACGGGTACGCGCATGGGGTCACGATGGCCGAAGAAAAAGGAACGGACATGAGGAACGTGATCGTCGGTGCCGTGATCGGCGTGGCATCCATCCTCCCGGGTGTGAGCGGCGGATTGATCGCGGTCCTGTGCGGGATCTACGAGAGGCTCATTGAGGACCTCAGCGACCTCCGTCACAAGCTCTTCGATGATTTCAGATTCCTCCTGACGATAGGCATCGGCCTGCTGATCGGTATGATGGGGTGCGCCGTCGTCCTGGATTACACGATGTCGGCATTCTCGATGGCCTGCATGGCATTCTTCTTCGGACTCATCCTGGCACAGATACCCGAGGTCTATGCACTCAGCGGCCACACGAAGGGTTCCAGGATACCCGCGTCCGCCACGGTCGCACTCATCCTGGGTCTGGGACTCGTGGGCATCATGATGTACGTCAACGCCACCGGCAACGGAGGGGTCAGTCCCGAGGACCACAGCGCGATCAACATGGTGATATTCGTGATATGCGGTATCCTGCTCGCCATATCCAAGATCATGCCCGGGATCAGCGGTTCCTCGCTGCTCATCGCACTGGGTCTCTTCGACGTGACCATCAGCTCCATGGCGCATCTCGACATGTTCTTCCTCGCACCCCTGTGCGTGGGTCTCGTCATCGGTGTGCTGGGATTCGCCAAGGTCATGGAATACTGTCTCAGGAACTACAGGACGGAGACCTACTTCCTGATCATGGGACTGACCGTGGGATCGCTCATGATCATCATACAGGAACTGATGGGCATGGGACCCTCCGTGACGGACATCGTCATCGCCGTGATCGCCGGCATCGCGGGAGTGGCGGTCAGCTACGGTTTCAACGTGTACGGCAAGAGGGTCAAGGGCTGAACGTCAGCGGACGAACAGCATCTCGCGGTACTTCGGGAGGGGCCATACCCTGTCGTCCACGATGAGTTCCAGCGCATCCACCGATTCCCTTATGGATTCCAGATACGGGACCACCGTGTCGTGGAACATTATGGCACGCTCGCGTGCCGGGAGGTCCGCGGCGGAATCGCAGGCGGCGATCATGTCCTTGGATTCCTTCCTTATCCTGGCTATGTGATCGGCGAGCTCCATGATGTACTCGATCTGCGACACGGACGCCTTCCTGAGGTCCTCCTCCGGAAGCACCTCCTTCATCATCGCCACGCCACCGGCGAGCTTCGACTGGTAATCCATCGCAACCGGCAGGATGTGGTTGCCCGCCAGGTCCGCGAGGGTGCGCGCCTCGATATCCAGTTTCATGCAGTAGGACTCCCAATGGATCTCCGCCCTGGCCTCGAGTTCGGAGGGGTTCATGACGCCCATGGACGAGAACATCCTCTTCGTGTCATCCGTCAGATACTGGTCGAATATCAGCGGGACGGATGTCTCGCAGTTGAGACCGCGCGCGGCCGCCTCCTCCTTCCATTCGTCCGAATAGCCGTTGCCGTCGAAACAGATGCACTTGCAGTCGGTGTAGAACTCCTTGATGACCGTCAGGACCGCATTCTGCACGTCCATGCCCTTGTCCTTCAGTGCCTTCGCACGGTCGGAGAACTCGGTGAGCTGCTCGGCCACGGCGGTGTTGAGCACGATCATCGGAAGTGCGCAGTTGGCCGACGATCCCGCGGCACGGAACTCGAACCTGTTCCCGGTGAACGCGAACGGGGAGGTCCTGTTCCTGTCGGTGTTGTCCATCATGAGCTCCGGGATCTGCGGGATGCCCACGCTGCGTCCGCGCTTGGACGGCATCTTGGCTATCTTGTACGACTCTATCTCATCCAGCGCGGCGCCTATCTGCGAACCGAGAAACGACGAGATTATCGCGGGAGGCGCTTCGTTTGCCCCCAGTCTGTGCGCGTTGCTGGCACTCATGACCGATGCCTTCAGCAGACCGTCATGCTTGTACACCGCGCGGAGGGTGGACACCACGAACGCGAAGAATCTGAGGTTCTCGCGGTCGTTCTTTCCCGGGGAGAACATGTTTATCCCCGTATCGGTGCCGATGGACCAGTTGCAGTGCTTCCCAGATCCGTTGACACCCTTGAACGGCTTCTCGTGGAACAGCACCTTGAAACCGTGCTTCTTGGCGATCCTCTTCATGAGTGCCATGACCATCAGGTTATGGTCCACCGCCAGGTTCATCTCCTCGTACACGGGTGCAAGCTCGAACTGGTTCGGTGCGACCTCGTTGTGCCTGGTCTTCACCGGGATCCCGAGCTTGTAGGCCTCGTATTCCAGGTCCTGCATGAACGCCAGCACCCTCATGGGGATCGTACCGAAGTAGTGGTCCTCGAGCTGCTGGTTCTTCGACGACGTATGACCCATCAAGGTCCTCTCGGTCATCAGGAGGTCGGGACGCTGTGCGTACAGCTCCCTGTCCACCAGGAAGTACTCCTGCTCCCAGCCGAGATACGTGATGCATCTGGAGAACTCCTCGCCTAGGAGTTCCAGGACGGATGCGGAGGCCTTGTTCAGAGCGTTGATGGACCTCAGGAGCGGGACCTTGTAATCCAGGGACTCGCCGGTGTAGGAGACGAAGACCGTGGGTATGAACATGGTGTCCCCGATGACGAATGCGGGCGACGAGGGGTCCCAGGCGGTGTATCCCCTCGCCTCGAAGGTGTTCCTCAGACCACCGCTGGGGAACGAGGATGCATCCGGCTCCTGCTGTGCCAGCAGTCTTCCGGAGAACTGTTCGAGACTTCCTCCGTTGCCGTACGGCTCCGCGAACGAATCGTGCTTCTCCGCCGTACCGCCGGTCAGTGGCTGGAACCAGTGCGCGTAATGGGTCGCGCCAAGGTCCATCGCCCACTGCTTCATACCCGCCGCGACGTATTCCGCCGCGGAACCGTCGAGCAGGGAACCGCCGTCGATGGAATCGTAGATCATCTTGCGGGTCTCCTTGGACAGGTACCTGCGCATGGCCGCCCTGTTGAAGACGTGGCATCCGTAGTAATCGGACGTCTTGTCGGAAGGGGGCACACCGTACACAGGGGTCTGTTCGAACGCTTTGTTGACGGCCTCGAATCTGCTGTTCATGATACGGTGCGTATCGGAGTATCGATATTATAATGATAGAACCCCAAGGGCGCGGAATTCACGGTGTATCGCGGCCGCATAGGGATGTCCGTACGCAGGCGGATGCCGGAGCGTTAGTAACTAGAAATATGTGATACGGCCATCGGCCGGGGCATGACCGGAACGGTGCGGGCACACGATGATGGCGACAGGGCCAGAAGGCTGTGCATGATAGGATTGGCGTTGGCAACATCGGTCGTCTGTCTCGACGGGACGATCATCGGTACGTGCGGTACCGAGATCGCCAGGGACATCGACGGATTGTCCCTCTATTCATGGATGGTCACCGCTTTCCTGCTGTGCGAGACCGCGATGATCCCCATCTCCGGCAAGATGTCCGACCGTTACGGCAGACGTCCGCTCATGGTCATCGGTCTGGTGCTTTTCCTTGCCGGTTCCGTCCTCGCGGGGATGTCCCAGAGCATGGAGATGCTGATCGCCTGCAGATGCATCCAGGGTGTCGGCGGAGGGATCATCGTGCCCGTGTGCACGGCCGCGGTCGCGGACCTGTATCCTCCGGAGGACAGGGGGAAGATGCAGGGTATGCTGGGTGCATCGTACGGTATCGGGAGCGGTCTCGGCCCCCTCGTCGGAGGGTTCATCTGTAGCTGCATCGACTGGAGATGGGTGTTCTACATCAACGTCCCGCTGATCGCCGTGTGTCTGATATTCACCGTGGGCAGGCTCCCGATGCGCTCCGAACGGCCTGCGGACAGGATCGATTACCTCGGGATGGCCGTGCTGACCGCACTCCTGACGGATGTGCTCCTGTTCTTCGAATGGGTCGGGACGGAATTCGGGATCGTCAGCATCCAGACGTTGATGATGGTCGCAATTGCGGTCGTGACCGGATACCTGTTCTGCATGGTCGAGCGCAGGGCGGACGACCCCGTGCTCGCGCCGAAACTGTTCCGCAACAGGACGGTCGTCATCTCGATGGCGATAATGCTCCTCTACGGCCTGGCCATGCTGGGCACGCTGTCGTTCATCGCCATGTACATGATCTATTCCTACGGCATCGACACCATGGCCTGCGGCGTCATGCTGCTGCCGCTTGTGGCCGGCATGATGATAACGTCCATGGGGAGCGGGATGCTCGTGGCCAGGACGGGATACAGGGTATGGACCGTGATCGGTACGGTCCTGATCTCGGCATCGCTCCTGCTGATGTCCACGTTGGGAAGGGGTCCCGACAGGGCGATCCTGGAGATCTGTCTGTTCGTCTTCGGGTTCGGACTCGGCTGCGTATCGTCCGTCGTCATGGCGGCGGTGCAGAACAACTCCGCACCGTCCAAGGTGGGTATGACCACGTCCTCGGTCAGTCTCGTACGTTCCATCGGATCCACCATGGGTACCGCGGTGTTCTCCCTGATCATCGCCAACAGGATGGATTCCGGGTTCGCGGAGTCCGTGTTCGCACCCATGGCGGATGCGTTCGGACTGCACGGTACGGGTCTGCTCAGATTCGTGGACATGGATATCAGCCCGGCGATATCCGAACTGGTGATCGGACTGTTCTCGGACGGGCTCTGCCTCGCGTTCCTGACCATCGGCCTGGTGTTCCTGGCCGCCGTGGCACTGGCGTTCCTCATAGACAGCGGATACACGGTCAAGGAGTGACAGAAAGAAGGTGCCCGCGGACGACACCGCGGGCGCCGGAGCGGACCTGCCGGGGATCGAACCCGGGTGCTCGGCTCCGAAGACCGATCGGATATCCTCTACCTCACAGGTCCGTGTTTGCGATTAGAATACCCCTATTTATCTGGTTCAGCCATAAGATTAATTTCAATGTTGCAGATGACTGCAATATGGCAAAGATAACGATGAATCACGGGTCCGGAGGAGAGGTGATGCAGGACTTCATCTCGAAGCACGTCACCGCCCACTTCCCCAAGATGGACTTCCCCGTTCCCCTGAGCGCACTGGACGATTCCGCCGTCATCGACGACATCGTGTTCACCAGCGACGGACATACCGTCAAACCCCTGTTCTTCCCCGGAGGGGACATCGGATCCCTCTCGGTCGCGGGTACGGTCAACGACATATCCGTCATGGGTGCGACGCCCCTGGCGATCTCCTGCGCATTGATCATCGAGGCCGGATTGGACGAGGACGTAGTGGACAGGGTCATGAGATCCGTCGGCGACACCTGCAGGTCGTGCGGCGTGCCCGTCGCCACCGGCGACACGAAGGTCGTGGACGCGGGTTCCGCGGACCAGCTGTTCATGGTCACATCCGCCGTGGGGAAGAGGTCCCCTTACATGGACCGCAACATCGAGATCGCATCGCAGTACAGGAAGGTGGATTCCAAGTGGGCGACGGACGACAACGTCAGACCCGGCGATTCCATCATCGTGTCCGGTCACATCGGCGACCACGGTGTGGCACTCCTCTCGTACAGGGAGGGATACGGTTTCGAGAGCGAGATAAAGAGCGACGTCGCGCCTCTGAACGGCCTCATCGCGGACGTGCTGAAGGCGGGAGGGGTCGTCACCATGAAGGACCCCACCAGGGGAGGTCTCGCCAACACCCTCAACGAGTGGTGCGCGAAATCGCACATCGGGATGGAGGTCCGCGAGAACGACATCCCCCTCAGGGACGGTGTGGTGAACGCGTGCGAGATGCTCGGCATAGACCCGCTGTCTATCGGCAACGAGGGGAAGGTGGTCATCGCCTGCGTGCCGGAGATGGAGGAGGAGGTGCTGAAGGCGCTGCACTCCCACCCGCTCGGCAGGGACGCCGCATGCATAGGTCATGCCGTCGAGTCCAAGGTCCCCCGTGTCGTGATGAAGACCGCCGTCGGCGGAAAGAGGATCCTCGAACCCCCGACCGGCGATCCCGTACCGAGGATCTGCTGACACAAAACCGGTGCCCATGGCACCGCCATCCCCTTTTCGACTACCGATTTGGTAGATACTCCGCAAACAGAATAAATAGAGCGCGCGATTGTGTGCATCGAGGAGTAACATACCATGGTAGTGTTCGTACCGTTCCCCGGATTCAGACCTGCATTGAAGGACGATGAGAGCATCGAGGACCGTATCTCTCCGCCGTACGATGTCATAGGCCCCGACTATCTCGCCGAACTCCAGTCCAAGCCATGCAACGTGACGAGGTTCACCCTGATGCCCGAGAACGGAAGATACCAGAGGTCCAGGGAAGAATTGGATGCAGCCATAGCGGAAGGTTCACTCGTGCAGGACCCCGAATCGTTCTACCTCTACAGACAGACATTCGACGACAAAGGGACCGTCAGGGTCAGGACGGGACTGGCGGGACTCCTCAGGACGGAGAGATTCGAGGACGGTAACATAATCCCGCACGAGGAGACCTTCTCCAAGGTGAAGGCGGACCGTCTCAACCTCCTCAGGGACATGGAGACCCACCTGGAATCCATATTCGGGATATATGACGGGTTCACGGACAGACTCAACGCGGCGATATCCGCATCCGCGGTACCGCTGTACGATTACACCGACTCCGACGGGGTCAGACACGAGTACTTCAGGGTATCCGATCCCGAGGTGCTCGCATCGGTGACCGAGGAGATGCGCGGCAAGAAGATGCTCATCGCCGACGGACACCACAGGTACGAGACCGCACTAAACTACTCCCTCGAGAACCCCGGCAACGAGAAGAAGGCGTACGTCCTCGCAACGATGGTCGCGTCCGACGACGACGGACTCGTCATCTGGCCCACCCACAGGCTGATCAAGGCCGAGGACATCGGCGAGAACAGCGCGATCAAGAAGATCTCCAAGACCGTCAGGGTCGAGGAGGCCGAGTCGCCCGAGGACATGATGTCCAAGCTGAAGGACCACAAGATGGGACTCTACTTCAAATCCGGGAAGTGCCTCCTCGCGGACATGGACTCCGAGGGGGACCCGATGTGGGACCTCGACACGTACATCGCGCAGGAGAAGATCATCTACGGCGTCTACAAGGCCGACGAGGGCAAATCCGCGGTATCGTACGATGCGGAGGCGGATTCCGTGATGGAGAAGATGAAGAACAAGGAGTTCGATCTCGCCATCCTCCTGAACGATCCCAGCCTCAGGACCATCTGGGACCTTTCCATGATCGGGAAGAGGATGCCCAAGAAGACCACCTTCTTCTTCCCGAAGATCTGGTCCGGATTCGCGTTCTACAGGATGGTCTGAACCGGACCTTCCCCGAACCATCTTCCATCGTTTATCACGCCCCCTCGTCCGTAGAGGGGGCAGAACTTCAAAATGACGACGCTCCGATGAGGACGGAGCTTTCCCTCGACCGCGCACGTATGCTCCTTCACGCGGAAAGGATGCGATATCGGGGGACACGGCATATCGTCTGTAACCCAATTGAAGTGAAAAGAGAGCCGACGACGGGAATCGGACCCGCGACCTATGCCTTACCAAGGCATCGCTATACCCCTTAGCCACGTCGGCGTCAAAGGGTCTATTGTGCCATCTATTATAAATGTATCTCTTGAAAGAATCGTTCGCAGGCAAAGATTAATGCGATGACCATGCTATCGGAGGCACATGAAGAGAGAGATGAGTTCCTTCGACGTCAGGGCACTGGCCAACGAGATGGCGGAACTGGAAGGCGGACATATGGACAAGATCTTCCAGTGGGACTCGGGGACCATGCTCTTCAGGATCAACGTATCCGGGAAGGGGAAGGCGGATCTCTACTTCAAGGACAGCAGATGGCTGTACATGCCGGCGGAGAAACCGGACACTCCGATGAATCCGCTGTCGTTCGCCACCTATCTTAGGAAATACATCGACAACGCCCGCATCGGGAAGACGAGACAGGTCGGATTCGACAGGATCATCGTCATGGACGTCCTGAAGACGGATTACGATTATCAGCTGATATTCGAGATGTTCGGCGGAGGCAACATCCTCCTAGTCCACGACGGGAGGATAGAGAACTGTCTGATCCACAAGACGATGAGGGACAGAAGCGTCAGGCCCGGCGAGGAGTACCACATGCCGAAGTCCCGTTTCGACCCCACCACGTCTCCGTACGAAGACTTCGTATCCGCGATCCGCGGTTCCACCTCCGATACCGTCAGGACGTTGGCCACAGGCATCAGTCTCGGAGGCCAATACGCGGAGGAGGTCTGCAAACTCACCGGGATCCCCAAGAACAGACCTGTCACCGAACTCACCGACGCGGAGATCGATTCGCTTTGGAACGGTATGAAGGGCCTCGTCGAGAGGGCGTTCGGGACCACTAAGCCCGTGATGTATCTGGATCAGGACGACAACATCATGGACATCACGCCCACGGAACTCTCCATCTACGAAGGGATGAGGGCCGTCGAGTATCCGACCGTGTCCGCGGCGATCGACGAACTCATGAAACGCACCGCGAAGGTCGAGGAGGAGAACTATGTGGACCCCGAGCTCGAGAAGCTCAAGCGCAGGATCGACAAGCAGACCGAGACCATAGAGGACTACAGGTCCGAAGCGGAGTCCCTCAGGGCCAAGGCCGACGGCCTCTACGCCGAATATCAGAAGACGGACGAACTGCTCACCGTGCTCAGGACACAGAGTGCCAGACTCACCTGGGACAAGCTCAGGGAGGGCGCCATGAAGATCCCGTTCGTGACCGCCATCGACCCGTCCAGGAACAGGGTCACGGCCAAGATAGCCGAGCAGACGGTCACGTTGGATTATACGAAGGGGATAGACGCGAACGCATCCGAGATCTACGCACAGGGCAAGGAGATCAACGACAAGGCCGCGAGGGCGCAGGAGGCCCTCCACGAGAGCAAAGCGGCCTAC
>JBJEZZ010000052.1:0-10928 GCA_051887655.1 Candidatus Methanomethylophilaceae archaeon
CTCTCCGACCAGACCCCCGAGGAATGTCATATAGACCGACATCTGGAGCACGCACACTATGAGGTTGAAACAGAGGAGGGCGTTGAGACTGTCCGTAGGTGCCAGGAATCTGTGTATGACCTTTCCCGATACCCACTTCACTATGGTGTTGGAAAGAACGTATGCCAATATGAACATCAGAGGCCATACGATGATGAAGTCCGATAGGAAATCGCCGAAATGTTCCAGAGTGTGATGGTTGTTATCGAAAACGTTGTATCCCCCGATCAGCATCGACGAGAGGAATGCGATCGTACATCCGAACAGGATGCCTTCGGTTCTGTTCCACGGAAGCCTCATCTCTTTGATGGTATCACCCCACAGGCAACACTGTTTCCGCCGAGGCTTGTGATTTACGTGAACCTGTAATTTCGCGAATATTGGAAGTTATTTAAACCTGACCTCGAACACGATCGGTAATTCAGCATAAGAAAGAAGAGATGATGGTCGGGAACATCGATGGGATCCGTACCATCGGCGGGATCCTCCCGGATCCGTCCGCCCCGTTCACGGACACCGTCAGGATACACCGCGGACCAGATGATGTCTGCTGCCATCGCATCATGATGCTGGCACATGGCTGCGCATCCATACATGGAGGCGGCTGCGGATCTGAAACGCACTCGATCGGACTTCCGAAGAGGTCTGCCACGGTCTACGTCGCACATCCATCCGATTCGGTCGGATCCGTTCACATACGGGATCAGGATATGATCGATGAGACAAGGGCCGGAAACGACCCTGTGGCCATGTCACGTATGATGCCGGATTCGAAACAGGACCCGGAGCGAATTTGGAATGGAAGATAAAACATACGATGGATCGATAACCGTTGCCATCGCATCGGAAAGTGTGGCGCCGATGGGTACGTAATGTCCGCAACGATGGATTCCACATCGAAATACCCGGACACTTTTCGAGATTCGATTTTCAGGCAGACCTGACCGCTTCATACGACCTTTTTCAATGAAGAACGACGGCGGATACGGGATCGCCGATGGTTCGTTCCGTGCCGACCGCAGACCGAGTCCGAATAATCTGAATTTGCGAATGATACGGATTATCCGTCCGCATATGCGGATCCGACGCCACCCCTAAATGTTCCATGAATGAAACATACACTGTCCTTAAAATGTTTAATCGATGAAACATACACTGTCCTTAAAATATTTGCAATGCACACAGTCCATGTTGCAACCCGCGTCTGATACCTGGGATATGATGCGACCTGTTATCCGAAGACCTCCCCGGGTCGCTGGCAAAGGACTAACGGTAACCACGGGATGTTCTTGTGAGCGAACGCAAACAGGTCCGATGGCCGTCCTTCCAGTGTGTTTGCATGAACATGAACTTGTGCGGTCCATTGCTACGGTGTTGGACGATCCGAATTCGATGCACAAGTGTGAACCGCCGGTCGGACGGTATCGAAAAAAGAGGGGGGCATGATGCCCCCTGACAGGTTTACAGCAAATCCTTCACCATGTCGTACGTGATCATGAAATCATAATCCGTCACATCGAATCCCTCAGCGAAGGAGGGGAAGAATGTGTCGATGTATTTCTGATTCACGCTGTCCCCGTAACCGGTGCCGACAAGATCGGGATACAGTGCCTCGGCCATGTATGCCGCGGTCAGTACCGGGGGCATGACGGAGTTGAACACCACGAAGTTCCCATCCTTGTAAGATTTCAGACTCGTGAAATAGTCCGCCGATTTCGTATAGACCTGGGCGAGATCGATGTGCTCCGCGTATCCCCAAGACTGCATGTAGAAGAACATGTCCTCGTTGTAGGAGAGGATCCACTCGTCTCCGCGGTTGAACTCCACATACGTATTGGTATCGCTGCCCATCAGACCTTTGGCACCCGCGGCCTCCGCCATCGGGGTGTAGGTCCCGTTCCCGTGATCGATGCAGTTGGTCATGTATCCGCAGATGACGGTCTTCCTGGAAGCGTCATCGATCTTGGAGATGACCTTGGCTTCGATGTCCTTGACGACATCGTCGATGAAATCGACGTACTGGTTGGCCTTGTCGGAAAGGTTCAGGAGATATCCGGCCGTACGGATGGCCGAGATTGAACCCTTGAAACTGTTGAAATCGAGATGCATGATCTGTATCCCGCTCTTCTCCAGTTTGTTCTCGTTGGAGAGGGTGTTGTAGGCCATCATTATCTCGGGTTTCTTCTCCAGGCTGGACAGTTTCTCGATGTCGACGGTGTTGTAGCTGGTGTTCACATTCGTCTGGGTATCGTACAGCTCCTGGAGCATGGCGGCACCCTCCACTCCGCTGGGGGCCAGGGTGTATCCGTCCATGTAGGGGAGCGCTCCGATGGCCACCATGGGGATCAGGACGAACTGATGGATGCCCATGAATGAGGTGATGGGGTAGTTCACTGCCGTCGCCCCGTCGATTTTGTCCATGTAATACAGCTTGGTCTGCGTTCCCGCGATGATCCTGTTGACCACCTCTATATCCTCGGAGTCAACGGAACCGTCCATGTTGGCATCCGCGACTATGTTGTACTCACCCTTGTCGATCATCGCCTGTATGGCGGTGATGTCGCCGCCATCGATCACGGTGTCCATGTTGGCATTGCCGTAGATCAGCAGGGCCCCGGAATTGGTGTCGAAATCCTGGCCATTCTCTTTGTCACCGCTGTCGTTGTTCATCACCAGAACCGCAGCTCCGGCGGCACCAACCACCACCACAGCTACGATTATCGCAATTATCTTCGTATCCATATTATCACTCAGCTCCCGTTTCACGGTCGCTCTCCATCTCTGCCATCTCCTCGCTTTCGAGGTAGGCATCCTTCAGTAACCTCAATTCTTCGTCGGTAGCATCCCAATATCCGCGATCGTTCGCCTCGAAAAGTCTTGCTATCATCGACATGTATGCCCAGTTGTTGTTCCTCCTGAGCCTTTCGCGCATCTCCTCGTCACGTACGTAAACGTCCGTCATATCACTGAAAACACCGGATTCCACCGCACCAGTGGTCGCGGAGAGACCCAGCACGTTCTCGAAACGCTCGTTGATGTGCTGTGCCCCGTGGTAATCCGTCTCGAGCATGGCATCGATCCATTTCGGATTCAGGAGGCGCGTGCGTATCCCGTGTTCGATGGACCTCTTGACATCCATCGTACGGAGTTTCGGCCCGGCCGAATCGGTGATGTACATCGCGGCCTTGGAACCGCGCGAAGTCTCCACGGTCTTGCAGAGCCCGCCGAAGAATTCGTAATAGTGATCCAGATCGATGAGCTCCCTCTCCACCATGTCGCGGTTCTGGGTGACGATGTCGACGTTGGTATGGTTGAATTCCATCAATTCCGGAACGTCCCTGCCGCGGTATCTCAGCGAATAGGCGTGCCCCATGTTGCGTTTGAAGATGTCCGAGAGATCGGTCTCCTCCTTCCATGATGACGAATTGACCGCATCCGTAATCCCTCCGGTACCGTACAGACCCTCACCGGGCCCGAACAGACGGCATCTGGACAGATCCCGTGCATCCTCCTCGGAATATCCGAGTTCCTTCAGTTTGGCATAGTTGATACGCGTATCCATGGCGAAGAAACTGTCGTCGTCGGACTCGTTCATCGAATCGAGACGTGCGAATAGCTGGTTGAGTCCGGTCACTATGTTCGCGAACATATCGCGGAAGAATCCGCATATGGTGACGGTCACGTCGATCCTGGGCCTCCCCAGTTCCTCCGGCGGTATCGGTTCGAAACGTCCCGCGAAGCCCGGCATACGGGAGGGCTTCATCCTGAATCCCAGATAATGGAGGATCTGGGCCAGTGTGGTCCCCTGCGTACGCGAGGTCTCCAGACCCCACATGACGATGGCCACGGAGCGCGGATACTGCCCGCCGTGGTCCCTGCGGTACATCTCGATGGTGTTCTCTGCAGCCTCCCTGCCCCTTGCGAAGGCCGCTTCGCTGGGGACGGCGTTCGGATCGAACTGCACGATGTTGTATCCCGTCGGTATCATCTCGGGATTCCTCAGCGAATCGCCTCCGAGACGCACATCCGTGTACCTGCAGTCCAGGGCCCTCAGGAGCCCTTCGATCTCATGGCACTGCATCGCATCCTTCAGGATGTCCCTTTCGGCCGTGAGTGCCTTTATGACGTCCTCATCGGACAGATATCCCTCGGGTACGATACCCTCGTTGAAGAGACGGAACATCCCCTCCGCCTTCGCGGCAGGGTCCGCGACACCTCTCTCGGTCAGGATGTCCTCCAGGGTCGGGCCGTTCCCGTGGGGGTAGCATGACGATTGGATCGCGAACTCCTCGGCCTCGGCCCCGTCGAACCCTTTGCCGAATATGTGGAACCCTCTCGGGATCAGCGATGTCCTGATGGAATCCAATTCGTGTTCCAGTTCGTCTATGTCCTCGGGAAGGCGCATCTCCCTCGCTTTCCTCTCTATGATCTCCAGTACGTTCTCGCTCCTTCCGGCATCCGCCACCCTGCTCTCGCGGTATTCGGCGATGAGTGCCTCCAGATCCGCGAGGTCCCCGTACAGGTCGCTCTTCATGAACGGCGGGGGCATATAGCTGATGAGCGAGGCGTGGCTGCGGCGTTTCGCGATCATGGCCTCGGACGGGTTGCCCGTGTAGTAGAGATAGAAATGGGGTATGTCGCCGATGGCCATATCCGGATAGCAGTCCCCGGACATGGCATTCTCCTTACCGGGGAGGAATTCGACCGTACCGTGGGTACCGATGTGGACCACGGCATCCGCCTTGAAGACGTCCCTGATCCACTCGTAGAACGCAAGATACTGATGGTGCGGCGGGGAGTAGGGATCGTGATACGTCTTGGAGTCCGCATCCCTGCGTCCGCGCGGCGGCTGTATACCTATGAAGATGTTCCCATTGACGATACCGGGTATGATGTACCCGTGTCCGTCGGCGAGCACGTCCCCTGGCGGAGGGCCCCATCTGTCATCCATCGGTCCGGGGTGTGCGTGACCGCCGGCATACCTTATCAGGTTCCCGGAATGCGTGACCCAATCCGTATTGTTCAGGATCCCGCCTCCGATGAACCTGTCCTTCAGTTCCCCTGGATCGATATGATCGGCCACATAGCCATTGGATATCATGGCGTCCGTGATGTGCGACAGCGAACCGAGCGTATCGAGGAAGGATCCCCCGAACAGATTGTCCTCACCGGGAGGATAGTTGTATCCCACGATCGCTATCCTCTTCCTGTCGTTGGTGAGCGTCCTCAGCCTCAGCAGACCTTCGATCTTTCCCAGAAGACGGGACAGACGGTCGGGGATCACACGTATCTCCGACAGGGTCAGGTTCCATTCGCTGACGAATTCGGTCTCCTCGTTGATACCGACGGGGAACACGCATGTGCCCCCGTCCAGTTCGGGCATGAAACCGTTGATCATGAACTCCATGACCTGGAAACCTGAAGTACGTCCTTCCCATTCCTCGCGGGACGAACGTGTGAGCATGCACGGTCTGAGGAACGGGACATCCATGTCCCGTATGAACTCCATGGCGGCACTGCTGCTTCCGCCCATCGGCCCGGATATGAAACGGAACCCGATGAACCCGACGATGAGATCCGGCTTGCACCCGATCAGATCCCTGAGTTCGGAGGTGTCCTCCTGTCCGTATCTGTCCATGGCCACGGGGATGACGTTCGCGAACCTCCGAATACCGTCCGCGACCGCCGTGAGGGCCTCGGTGGTGTCCGAAGGATAGTTGTTCCCGCTGTACAGGAGGGCGACGGTGGGCCTGTTCCCGTCCCAGTCCTCGCGAGATCCCTTATAATCGTCGAGACTGCCGAACGTGGTCACCGCACAGGGTTCCCTGATGCGGATGTCCCCGTCGCTGCAGAACGGCACCGGCTCGGGAAGATCGGTCCTGCCGAAGTAGTCCCTAAGGATCATGTTCAGACCGCTGGCTATGTCGCCCTGATTGCATCTGCGGAAATAATCCGAGAACAGCCCTATGGCCGCGGCATCCTTCGGATCCGTTTTCTTGGCATCCGCATCCAGGCCGCCCAGTCTGTGTCCTACAGGCCCCTGTCTGCTGATGATTATCCTCTGTGCCCGGCTCATCTTGAGGTCCGGGGTGATGGCCATCACCACGCGGCCGTCCGCACCCATCAGATCGATGATCTGCAGGTCCGACCTCCTCACATCGTCCTTCAGGACCGATATGTCGATCCCGGCGGACGCGTTCTCCCCGCACAGGTAGTAGATATGGAACCTGATGTCCGGGTGCTCCGTGTTCATCCTGCGCGCGTATTCCACGGCCTGCCTGACGGCGGGCGTGGAGACGGAGATGAATAGGACATCGGTCATTGTCCACCTGCGGGCTCTTCGCGGATTTTCAGTTTGGACAGTTGATCCTCCCACCCGATCGGCATGTCCAGGACCACATGGGGACGACCGTGGGAATCCATGATCTCGGATTCCACCCCGTAGACGTCACGGATGTTGTCCGCGGTGATCACTTCCGATGGTTTTCCGATCGCATAGATCGACCCGCTCTTCAGCATGATCATCATATCGGAGAACTTCGATGCGATGTTGATGTCGTGGCTGATCATGATGATGAGCATGTTCCTGCTGACGGAGAGCTCCTTGAGGATGCTGGTCACCTCCAGCTGATGCCTTATGTCGAGATTCGATGTGGGTTCATCGAGCAGGAGGATCTCCGGATCCTGCGCGAGCCCTCTGGCGAGCATGACCTTCTGGTGCTGTCCCGCGGAAAGCTCGTTGAACGCCCTGTCGGCGAGATGGTCTATGCTGAGCATCTTCAGGATGTTGTAGACGATCTCCAGATCCTTCTCCTTGGGCCTCCAGCCCGTATGCGGGCTGCGGCCCATGAGAACGGTGTCCACCACGGACAGGGGGAACGTATCGGTCGAAGTGTAAGGGACATAACCCACGATCTTGGCGACATCCTTGAGCTTCATCTCCGATACATCCGTATCGTTGATCATCACGGTACCGCCCGTGGGTTTGAGGACCTTGTTCATACAGTGTATAAGGGTGGACTTACCCACACCGTTCGGACCGACGATCGATATGAACTGGGCACCGTTGAGATCCAGCGTGATATCGTTCAGCACGGGCGTACTAGAATACCCGAATTCCATGTTGTTTATTTTGATCCTCATCGAATCAACTCCAGATTTTCTTACGATGTTTGAACAGGACGTAAAGGAACAGAGGTCCTCCGATGGCCGCGGTGATGACACCGACGGGCAGACCCGTGACCCCTATCGATTTGGCCACACAGTCGGAATAGAGCAGCAGCATCCCGCCGAACGCGGCCGATGCAGGGATCAGATAACGGTTGTCGGAACCGATGAAGATCCTGACTATGTGCGGTGCCAGCAATCCGATGAACCCTATGCTTCCGGTGAAACTGACGGCCATCGCGACGGTCACGGCCGTGACTATGAGGATGTAGATCCTGAGTCTATTAGCATCCACACCCAGGGCATTCGCGTTGGCATCGCTCATGGCCAGGATGTTGATGTTCTTGGCCATGTACTGCATGAACACCACGGCGATCACCGCCGCCACGATCACGAATATCAGATTGTCCCAGGTTATGGCCCCGACGGTACCGATGTTCCATACATATGCGGTCTTGTGATCCTGCGGATCGGCCACCAGCATCAACAGGGACGTCATCGAACTGAATGCGTACATCACACCCAATCCAGCCAGGATCATCGTGGTCGGATTGGCATTCTTCAGTTTCGAGATCAGCACGATGGCGGCCGTGGGGATGAGGGAGAACACGAACGCGTTGATCACGATCGCGTTGTAACCCGTCACACCCGGTACGAGACAGAATCCGATCGAGATCGCAAGGATCGCTCCGAATCCAGCACCCGAAGAGATACCGGTCGTATACGGATCCGCAAGAGGGTTCTTCATGATGCTCTGCATGGCGGCACCGCACACCGCGAGGGTGATCCCGATGAAGAATGCACCCAATGCGCGGGGTATCCTGAGCTGCCATACGATCTCATCCTTCTGGATGCCGACAGGGTCGGTAGGCAGATTCCCGGTTATATGATCCCATATTATCGTATAGGCCTCGATGAATCCGATATCCGCCTTGCCCAGACAGATCTCCAGTCCGAGCGCTACCAATGACAGCACTATGCATACTATCACGAAGACGACCTTTTTGGAGATGGAGAGGTTGAACGCACGGATCTCGCTCCTGTTGTCATACATGTTCTCGAAACGGCTCACCATATCTCCTTCCTCTTCCAGATGATGAATAACAGGAACAGCGGTCCGCCTATCGACGATACGACCACTCCGACCGATATCCCGTCAAGCAACGTTCTTGCGATTATGTCCGAGAAGACCAAGAATACCCCGCCGAACACCATCGATGCCGGTATCAGGAATCTGGTATCCGCACCGACTATCATCCTCATCATGTGGGGTACGACCAGCCCGACGAATCCCAAGATCCCCGTGACGGAGACCTGTTCCGCGATCATGACGGACATCACGAGAAGACAGATGTTACGGAAAGTCTCGGTGTTGAGACCCAGACTCTTCGCCCCGGTATCCCCGATGGATATCAGATTCAGCTGCTTCGATACCGCCAGGAAGAAGAACGAACCTGCCAGGGTTATCGTGGCCATGAGGGGGATCTTGTCCGATACGACGTAGTTCAGCGTCCCGACCATCCATTTGTAGACCTCCTGGGATTTCTCCGCCTCGGCACCCATCATGATCATCTGCGTGACGGCGCTGAACATGAACGACATCGCCAATCCCGCAAGGATTATGGTCGCCGAGGAGGAGTTCTTCATCTTGGTCACTCCGACGATCACCAATGCCGGGATTATCCCCGTTATGAACGCATTGGCCATCAATGCCATCTCGTTGGAGAGGAAGGGCACCATGATGCCGAGTGTGATGGCGGCCGATATACCGACCATCGCTCCCGACGATATCCCTGTGGTGTACGGATCGGCCAGCGGGTTGCGCAGCATGGACTGCATCACGACACCCGATACGGCAAGACCCATACCGGCGAAGACCGCCGCCAGGACACGCGGCAGCCTCTCCTCCCAGATGACATAACTGTCCCAGAACTCCGCGGAACCAGGTTCGTACTGCTTTCCGCAGATATGGTCCCAGATGATACGGAATGCCTCACCCATCTCGATGTCGTGGGTACCGATTGTGACAGCAAAAACTGAAACTATGATCAATAATACCAGGCCTATGGAGATGACTGCGATCTTCCATAGGACCTGGATACGGTAGTTTGCTATCGCGTCGATCTTGTTGGGTGTTTCTGCTTCCATCATAAGATCACACGCGCCATTCTCCCGATCAGGATGTGGCAGTCATGGCCGCGATGAGTTCCTTCACTGCATCGGCTGCAGTATCGTCGGTGAATGCATCGGTGGCCCTGAGCTTCATGTGTGCGTAATAGTTCCCGACGTAACAGGAGTACTCGATCACGTTCACCTTGCTGGTACCCATGGTCGCACTGTAGTATATTCCGCAGCCGTCGGTCGCACCGGTGCACTCCTCAATGCCATGGTATGTGTCATCGGAGATGGTGGTCCCGATCTTGGAGGTATACGTGGCCTCATCGGTCTCGTAGGTGGACTGTGCGGTACCGGGGAGGATCTTGATCTCGACGAAGTACTTTCCATCGCTGGACTGGAACTTTCCGCTCATCGCGGTGCTGTCGTCGGTCATGGCATAGTCGGAGACGTACGTACCGATGGTCTTCGCCTCCTCGATGAAGTTGTAACACTTGAGGGCCGCACCGGAATAGGTCACTTCGGTGGGCTCCGAGGGATCCACGGGCTCGACGTATATCTTGGCCTTGTCGGTGGACAGGGGCTCGTTCACGGATTTCGTGATGGCGTCGACGAGAAGGATGATCTCGGTGTCGCCGTCGATGCTGGCGTTCTTGACGGATATGTAGGACTCGAAGAACATCGTCTTGTAGTATCCCGTGAAATAGAGGTATGTCGAAGGTGTTCCCATGTTGTAATTGTTGTAGTATCCGATCGTTTCGTCGAGACCGCCCTTTGCTTCGGTCCCCATGATGGTACCGCCCATCACGACCTTTCCGATCTGTGCGGAGTAATCCACCTTGTTGGTCTCGAACTCCTCCTTCGCATCGGACGCGTCGTCCAATATGACGAACCTGATGTAATTCTCGTTGGAACCGTAGGAGCTCGTGTTCCCGTTGGGGTAGTAGGCTTTGGCTTCGGCCGAGGTCGCGCCGTCCTTGAGATAGAAGTCGGTTCCGAAGAATCCGCTGTAATTCTGTGTGAAGGCGGATGCGATCTGATCCGCATCGGTCGGGTTGTCTCCGCCTCCGGGAGAGTCATTGTTCTGTGTCGCATATATCGCAACACCGCCCCCTACGGCGATGATCGCGACTGCCGCAATTACTGCAAGTACCTTTGCATCCATGGTAATCACGGTCAAAAGTAAGTTTATCGCGTCTATTTAAGATGTTGGATGTATCATCCAACTAGTCTGGACTGAATTGGATGATATATCCAACAAAATCGTAAAAAAACACTGTTAAACATGGTTCTGAAAGAAAAATCACGGCGGAGGGGTCCGTTCGGAAAATGTCGCGCGGTTATGGGCGGACGATATTCGATCCCGTTGCATTAGGTCGAGACGGACCCTCTCATTTCCGAATGGATCTTTCAGACTCCGGAGAACATTCACACGCAGAAAAAATTGGATTGTGACGGGGGATTCGTTTCTTGTAATACCCGAATTCGTTTCTTGTAATACCCAAGTTCATTTCTTGTAATCCTGGATTTATTTCTTGTAATCGAGGGTTCATTTCTTGTAATACCCGAATTCGTTTCTTGTAATACCCAAGTTCATTTCTTGTAAT
>JBJEZZ010000053.1:0-10923 GCA_051887655.1 Candidatus Methanomethylophilaceae archaeon
CTATAAATAACCGTGTATTCGGCAACTTTTCACGTACCACATGCCGTTCAGAAGAACACGCCTTTGACGAAGATCTCCACTCCGATGGCGATGAGGATGACTCCGCCGAGGATGTTGGCGCGTCCGGCGATGCTCGTACCGAACTTCCTTCCGAGCCTGAGTCCGGCCACGCATATGATCAGGGTGACCACGGCTATGATCTCGGAGCACAGTACGGCTCCCAGCACGTCGTAGTCCGAGATCGTGAACCCCACGGACAGGGCATCGATGGATGTCGCTATGCCTTGGGTCATCAATGCCGCGAACCCGAGTGCGACCGGTTCGGCGCCGTCGTCCGACCTGCTCCCGAGGATCATCTTGGTACCGATGAACACCAGGAGGATCAGTGCGATCCACGGTATGAATCCGCCCAGCACCTCCAGGGCACCGACCGCGGTGACGACGATGAACCATCCTATCATGGGCATTATGCCCTGGAACGCGGCGAACGTCCCGGATATGGCGAGCTCCCTCTTCCTCCCCATGTCCGGTTCGTTGAGTCCGTTGGCGAGGGATACCGAGAATGCGTCCATGGCCAGTCCTATCCCGAGCAGGACACTGTCTACGATGAACATGATCCCGATATCCAACGTCCCGCCCCCGTCTCATTCCCTGTAAAGGTCTTCCAGTACCCTGAACGCATACGACTGCGCACGGGTCATCGCCATGTACGAACCTATGAACATGGCCTCCCTCATCTCGTCCTTGGTCACTCCGACCTGTTTCGCGTGGCCGCCCTGTGCCCTTATGCAGTGCTCCGCGCCCAATCCGGTCGCGGCCGCGACGGCACAGAGGTAGCTCGTCTTGGCATCCAGTTTCTTGTCCTCGGATTCGAATGCCGCCTTGGAGACGTTGGATATCGGGATGAACAGGTCGGGGTCCTCGGACAGGACCTTGTTGACCAACGGTACGGTACCGAACTTCTCCTCGATCCTCGCCAGTATCTTCTGTACGATCTCTTCCTTCTCCTCTCTGGACATCTGCATGCCCGGTGTATGGACGGTATCGGTTTAAAAAGTGACGGTTCGGATAAATACAGGCAGGTGCTATACAGCATCAACCGTTCTGACACATGGGCGCGATCGGTGAACGTCCTAGGTACGGAACGGCGATCAGCGGCCCTGTACCTTAATTGGGAACTTGAGGTAGCAGCGATGTGACATCGTGCGGCAGTGACCTTCGAGCCAACGCAGGGTCCGACAAATACCCCGGCCGGGGTCAGTGCCCGGAGACCGCCGTCATCGGCGGACGATGATAGGGTGTGTTATCGGCCGGGGACACCGGCCGTAATGTGTTTCAGTGTTCAGAGTGCCAGACACAGTTTGTTGAGTATCCTCTCCGCTTCCTCGTGCCTCTCGAACAGGCTCCCGTCCTTCCCTATGTCGCAGGGTTCCGTCCTTCCGAACGACATCCTGCCCTCCTCGATCATCAGACACTGACGGTAGATGACGTAGTCCAGGACGAAATCCGGGATCTCGTTGTTATCCAAAGAGTCGGACACCATCACCGTCCTCATCAGCACCGAGTACGTCGCCGCGAAATCGTTCCTCGAATCGCGGTTCCATACAGCCTGTATGTCATCGTCCGCATCGATCAGGCCCGCCTCCGCCAGCCTCCTCAGCGAATCGGACAGGTCCCTCTCCTTGCCGGCCGGGCCTTTGGAGAGGTATCTCCCGCGTCTGAGGAAGACTGGTCTCTTCTCCCTGCAGAAGGAATCGTCCAGGACCCATTCGCGCATGGCCTCTGAGTATCCCGTCTCCTTACCCTCGATCTTTGAGAACAGCGTCTCCGCGAGATCGCTCAGTACGCATTCCGGGGCGTCGGCGAGGTAGTCGGACACCCTGAAGGATATCCATTTGTACGACCTCTGCCACTGGACCTTGAACTGCTTGAACGCGACGAACTCCGCGCTGATGCTCTCGTAACCGTGCCTCTCTCCGGCAGAGCGGAAAGCCTCTGCCATCCTTGCGGATGCCTCTTCCGTGTATCTCATTCACACCAATCCTAGCGTTGTACGCTGGGATTGATGTCGCCGTGCGGCGGTATTAAACCGGCAAGTTAACGTTAACGTGTTATCAGGCCGCGGACGTCATTCGTCCTCGATGATGGATTCCGGGGCACCGGCGAAGTACACAAGCGAGTACGCCTCCATGAAGTGCAGGTTGCCGGGGATCACCAATGTGAACAGGGGTTCTCCCAGGTCCATCTCCAGCAGCTGTTTGGGATATCCGGCGGTGAGCTTCTGTTCGGGCGAACCTATCTTGGATGCCACGCAGATCAGCGTATCGTCCTTGATCAGGCCTTTGCCCCATTTCCTCTCGCCTTCGAGGAGCCATTCGATCGCCTGCTTGCCGGTCATATACCTCATCTCGTCCGCATGGATGTCCAGGAGCACCATGGTGTGCAGTCCCCTCTCCTTGTTCTCCAGTATGTTGTCGTAGGGGGACTGGGGCTGATATCCGTCCTCGATGAACGGCAGGGTGACCGTCCTTCCGAACTTGTAGGGCTGGAGACCGAGGGCGGTGGGGCATGCCGAGAATATGGATATGCCGTTGAACAGCCTGGTGGGGATCCCCGCCTCCTTGGCCTGTATCATGAGGTCGACGTGCGTCGTGGCGGACATGGTGTCGCCGGCGGTGACGAATCCGACCCTCATGGTCATGGCGTCGCCGATGATGTCCTCCCCCTCCTCGACCTGCATCCTGTGGAGGACCTTGATCTTCTTGCCAACGGCCTCCTCGAGGTCCTTGATGTCCGTGCCTATGAGGTGGGATGTGTAGAATTCAGCATAGATCTTGTCGCACTCCTTCAGTGCGTTCAGCGCCTTCACGGTCATGCCGTCGGTCCCGCAGAGACCGAGGCCGACGAAGATGAGTTCGGATACCATGTCCCGTCAATACGTGTCAACTGTAAAATAACTGATGCCGATTTGGATGCATGGTCAGGTGCATCAGGGTACCGAAGTCCGAAGGCAATCCGGTCCGCATGGCGTTGAAGGCGGAGGGTCTGCTGGACACGGGGGCCAGGATCAGGGCGGACGGGGATTCCCTCCTCATCCCGATACTGTCGGATTCCTTCGGGGACTATCCGACGGAGGATGCCGACCTGGAGATTCTGGAGCACAGGGAGACGGATTACAGGATGTTCCTCCCGGAGGACATCAGGGACATCCTCCCCAATTCCTACGATTGCATAGGCGACGTCATCGTGGTCAAGATCATCGACGAACTGATGCCTTACAGACATGACATAGGCGAAGCGCTCCTGGAGGTCAACAGCAACGCGCGCCTGGTGCTCATGGACGGCGGCGTGAAGGGCGAACTGAGGATCAGGGAACTGGAACCGATCGCCGGAACCGGGGGTTCCGAGACCAGGCATAGGGAGTCGGGGGTGACCATGCTCACGGATCCCGCCAAGGTGTACTTCAACCCACGTCTTGCCACCGAACGCATGAGGGTCGCGTCCGAGGTACGCGACGGGGAGACCGTAATCGATATGTTCGCCGGCGTGGCACCCTTCCCGTTGGTCATATGCAAACATGCGAATCCAAAAGTGGTCTATTCGATAGACCTGAACCATGACGCTTACGAGTACATGAAGGAGAACATCCGCATCAACAGGATATCCAACATCGTCCCCTTGGAAGGGGATGCCTCCGAGGTCGTCAGGGGCCTGCCGCAGGCGGACAGGGTGGTCATGAACCTGCCGCAGATCGCATACCGTTTCCTGGATGTGGCACTGTCGAAGGCCAAGAAGGGCGGGGTGGTGCATCTGCACAGGATAATGGAGCGTGCCGTGTCCGATTCGGATACGGAGGCACTGCTCGGCGAGATGCGCGCGAAGGGTCTCGACTGCCACCTGAGGAAGAAGACGGAGATGAAGACGTACTCGCCCACGGCGAGCGTGTACGTCTTCGATATCGTCAGGGATTGATCACTTCTTCACGGGTTCCAGAGTGATCCCGGTCTGTCCCTGGTAGTTGCCGCTCCTCTGGGAGTAGTCCTTGACCGAACAGGAGTTCAGACCCTCGAACACCATCTGACAGAATCTCTCCCCGATCGGGAGCTCCACCGGGTCGTCGGTGGCGTTGTAGGCCCCCAGTGTCAGGGTGCCTTCGAACCCTGCATCGATCTTCCCGAATGCCCCGATTATGCCCTTCCTGATCCATGTGGTCCTGAGCCAGAGCTGCGCACACGCATCCGCGGGCATGCGCACCCTCTCGATGGTGGATACGTAGAACATGGTCCTCGGAGGTATCGAGACGATCCCTTCGGTGTGTTTCGCATCGTCGCCCCTTATGGCGATCTCCGCGATCCTGAGGTCGTATCCGTTGGGGGTGAGGCCCCTCTCGCTGTAGTCACTGATGCCTAGGTATCCGGTCATCATTCCTTCCACGATGTCCTTGTCCGAGAAGATTCCCATGTTCCTCGGATGTTCTCGGAAGTATATCAAAAGTAGCCATATCCCGTCGGCCAGAGTATTTCTTTTTTTCCCATATTTTTTACTGGCCAGATGCTATGGATGATTAATCCAACAACTATATATCGGACGTATAGGATTATAAATCCAATATCTAGGACATCTAGGTGATAAAATGGAAAAGAACGCTATCATTGCAATTTGTGTCGTGGCCGTTCTCGCTGTGGCGGGAGGCGCGGCTGGATTCATCATTCTTAACAACAACGATGACAACTCTGGCGATACCTACTGGTATTACGTCTATTTCGAAGCTGACAATCCCAAGAACGGTTGGTATTCCGCAACGGCTACCAATGCATCCGACGGATTCAGGAACGCGATGGATGCTGCCAATATGACATATGAGCTGATCAGCAGAGGGTACGTCGGAAGCATCGACGGAGTGAGCGGATCCTGGTGGCACGGCCTGTATCTTTACTCTGATTATTCCGCCGATGCACAGAATGCAAGCATCGCATACCCTGTTTCCGGCACCATGGGACTCACATACTCCAACGGATGGAGGAACTGTTCCGGATATGACACGGAAGGCGGGGACGAACTCAAACTGTACCAGATGAATGCGAACGTCTGGTATCTCACGCCGTACATCACGGATGGTGTGAACTACAGTGTGGAGAGTCCCGACAAGGTCAAGGACTGGATGAACGACGGTCCTTTCAAGACCACGGCCCCTACCAAGACGCAGACCTACTCCTTCTACCTCTACTTCGGTGAGGACGATTCCAGGACCAAATGGTATTCCGCTTCCGCCACCAATGCCAGCGATGCATTCGACAAGGCGATGAAGGATGCAGGATTTGAGTATGAGATCAGCAGCCTCGGGTACCTGTCGTCCATCGGCGGAGAGGGCACCTCCTGGTGGTTAGGTACATACACCCTGTCCCAGGTGGACAAGGATGCGCAGGACAACAGTATCAAGAGCGCAACGGTCTCCTACGGACTTCAGATTTCGAAGGGATGGAAGTCATTCTCCGGATATGATGTGGAGGGATACAAAGGCCTCAAACTCGGTCAGTCCAATTCCACGATCTGGTTCATGTCCATATATGACAGTTCCTACAATGCACCGTCCCCC
The DNA here is from genome assembly GCA_051887655.1 of Candidatus Methanomethylophilaceae archaeon. GTDB lineage: Archaea > Thermoplasmatota > Thermoplasmata > Methanomassiliicoccales > Methanomethylophilaceae > SIG5. The sequence goes on from JBJEZZ010000053.1 coordinate 5,597, forward strand.
ACGGATGAGAAGATCGCAAGCGGCTGGATGAACAGCGGTCCCTTTGCAACCGCCTGATCGGATAAACCTTCCTCAAACCTTTTCAAACCCTTTCCACATGCGGTGAGACATAATGGATTCCTCAGCCTTCAAAGTGTATGCGACAGTCGCCCTCCTGATGGTCGGCGGACTGTCGCTGTTTCTCGTGGATACCGGTCAGGATGTGACCAGGTACCAGTCCGAAGGGGTGGGGATCGATTTTCAGGAATGGAACGTCACCTGGACCAACATGGATTTCAATGACCATCCCACGTCCAAGAGTGCACTGGAATATGCATGCGAATTCAACGGTTTCGATCTGCAGTATGATTCCGAGGGGAACGTCGTCAAGATCGCGGACAGCACGGCGGACGGGAACACCGCCTGGAACCTGTTCGTCATAGAACCCGGGAGCTCGGAATGGAAGGTCCTTTCGGCACCGTACGATCAGGACCTGTCGAAGTACACGGTAGCGATATGGGCGTACCGCGGCGAAGGGGAGGTGCCCACCGTGGCGCTGGACGCGACCGGTTCGTCGATATTCGGATATCCACAGAAACGCAGATCGATAACGCTCTCACCCTCCCTTACGGAGATGATGTCCGCAGTGGGAGGGATAAAGACGTTGGTGGGTACCGACAAGTACAGCGACTATCCGGAGGAGGTCCTCAGGATGAGGGCCGGCGGGGACATCGCCGTCGTCGGGGATTACACCACGCCCAATTTCGAATCGATAATGAAGGCCGATCCGGATGTGGTATTCTGCGACGGTTCGCAGTACAACCATATCCAGATGGCGGAACGTCTGAAGAAGGTCAACGTATGTGCCATCCTGATGTACGAGGGTACGAGCATAGACACCATCATGAACAACATCTACATCATGGGGCGTGTGATGGGATACTCCCTCGGTACCGAGATCACGCTCGGGGACCTCGAATATGCGATGGATGCGATGACGTCCGCTTTGGATTCGTCATCGTCCGCCCAGAGGCGCGACATCATGATATCCCTGTCCGGGGACATGTCACCCTGGGTATCCGGATCCTACACGTTCGCGGGGGACATCGCGGACCGTATGTACGGGGACAACGTCTTCTCGGATCTGGACGGATGGGTGCACATCAATTCGGAGATGGTCATCAAGAAGAATCCTTCCGTGATCATCATACTGACCACGGATTACGGTGCGACACAGTCCGAGTACGACATCCTCATGTCGTCGCTCTCGAAGGAATGGAAGGGGACCGACGCTTACAAGAACGGGGAGATCTACCTGATCACGGAGGGTGCCGGGGAGATGGCACAGCGTGCGGGGCCGAGGTACGCGCAGTTGGCGGAGCTGGTGGCGCGTATACTGAACCCGGACGTATTCGATGACATCGAGATGAGCAAGTTCATCGGCGATGATTACAGGAACTATTTGACATACACTAAGACATTGGGGTGATGCGGTGAAACATAGCAGGATAATGTCGATATTGGTTGTACTCACATTGCTGGTCACCGCAGTGTCGGTACTGTCCGTCACCGATTCGTCGGCCGCCGGAGGCGACAACTATCTCCTGGTGGATGACGGCGACGGGAATACGGAATGGGTCGGATTGGAGTCCGCCGGAACGTTGAACGATGCGATAGCGTCCGCTTTCGGACAGATCGGAAGGACCTACTCCTACGCTGCCGGTGCGGTATCCGTCGACGGTACGTCATCGGTCACCATAGGCGGCAGCGATACAGGCGGTTCCTTCACCGCATCCGGTACCACCGGTGTGACCGTGGAATGTTCGTGGAGGCTGTATCAGTGGGGGACGGCATGGACCCAGGTCCCTCTGGGCACTCTCGATCTGGAATATTCGTCCGGATGCTATGCGCTCGGATTCTATCCCGACGGGATCGTGCCGGTGGAGACACCCTCCGACCGTACGTCGTGGACCATGATCAGAGGGAACTCGCAGCAGGAGGGTGCGCAGGAGACGGTCACGCAATCCACCGAGAAGATGGAGATCAAATGGAAGAACAGTACCGGTACCCAGGGGGTGTACGGTTCGATACTGTACGCCAACGGCTATGCGTTCATAAAGTACGGTACCGGTTCCGGGATGACCCCGACGGGAGGGGATGCGAAACTCACCTGCTGCACCATGGACGGTTCCGAGGTATGGACGTTCAACATCCCGGGCATCGCGTACTACGAGACCGTCACACCTGTGATCCTGGGGGATTACATTTACACGACCAGCTGTCTCGGGTACGTATTCAAGCTCCCCTGGAGGACCGGCCCCGGTACGGACGATTCCGATGTGACGACATTCGGAGGTGCGCCCTATGTAAGGGACGATGTGATCGACAAGATCGGTGCCATACCGTACGAGACCGGTGCGGAGCTCGTCGGAAAGATATACTCCACGGGACCGAGCAGTCTCATCGCGAATTCCGGATCCATCTACCTGAACTCGTCCAACGGTATGACGTACTGTTTCGACAAGGATCTCAACTTAGTATGGTCACAGCAGAGGAACGGACATTCCTATTACATCTCGCCCACCGTCTACGGCGATTACGTGTTCACGGGAGCCCTGGACGGGACCCTCTACGTCTTCGACAAGAGGACCGGGGAGACCGTCGCCTCCGAACTGGTCTATAACCGCATCATCAACGGGAAGCCCTACGGTAACGTTGGGGCGCCCGCGGTCCTGAAGAACGGTTCGCTCCTCAATGTCATCGTACCGTTCACCGACGGAAGGGGTATGAGCAGCCAGGTCGGCGGCGTCGCCGTCTATTCGTTCAACGGTACCTCCCTCACGAAGACCTCTCCACGGACACCGTCGGTGTCACTTCCAACTACATGCTCCCGATAGACAATTCCACGCTGAGGGGAGCCATATTCGCCAGTTCGAACGGCATATTCCGCATCACCACCGACGGGGTACTCACATTGATCAACGATTCCATGGCGGAGATCCATGCCCCGCCACTGTTGGTCAACGGCGAACGCATCTACTTCGCCAGCTATACGGCGGGGAAACCCGTATACGTGACCGATCTCGAAGGGAAGATCCTCTCCACGCAGAATCCCCCGTTCGGAGTGTCCAGTTACAACATGAGTCCCGTGGTCGTCATCGGGGACTACATGCTGGTGGGCAATGATGCGGGCATGTACTGTGCATACGGGGTCATGGAAGCGTACGTGGAGCCCGTGCAGGACGACGCCCCTTGGTGGAGGGCATACGCCATAGCTGCGGGCATCATAATCATCGGTCTCGCGGCGGTGTATCTGGTGCTCAGATTCGGTCTCAAGAAGGAGAAGCCGTTCGAGTTCATCGGCGAATCGATATCGCACTATCTCAAGAGCGAGGATTATTCCCACAATACCAGGAGCAAGCACAGGCTGCTCATAGTGGTCGTCGTGGGATTGATAGCATCAGCATGCATGTTCGTGGTGTCCCTCGCATCGGGACCGTCGGTCACGCTCTCGATACCGGAGACCTTCTCCGTGCTGTCGTCCGCGATAGCGAAGGGCGGCGAGAACCTCACCTACGAGGAGATCGTGATATACAGCTCCAGACTCCCCAGGGCGATTGTCGCCTTCGCGGTAGGTGTGGGTCTGTCGATAGCCGGTTCCATCTACCAGGCCATAATAAGGAACCCGATGGTGGACCCGTACATCATGGGTGTGTCCTCGGGAGCGGGTACCGCCGCCGTGGCGGTCATCGCCTTCGATTTCACGTTCTTCGGATTGTTCTCCTCCCATTCGATATATCTCACGGCGATAGCCGCGATGGTCGGAGGTCTCATCGCGTTCGGTATCACCATGCTCCTGGCGGAGAAGGCCGGCGGTTCGTCGCTGAACTATGTCCTGGCGGGTATCGTCGTGGGTCTGGCCTTCGGTGCCATACAGTCCCTGATGATGTCCATGGCGGGGGACCAGGTGTCCAACGCGCTCACCTGGCTGTACGGCTCTCTGGCGAACATATCGTGGAACCAGGTCGGCATAGTGGTCATACCCGCGATGGTGATGTCGCTGATCCCGCTGATATGGGCTAAGGAATTGAATCTGGTCCTCCTCGGAGAGGATCAGGCCAAGCAGATGGGTCTGAACGTCCACAGGTTCAACATGCTCATGCTGATCCTCGCATCCGTTCTGACGGCACTGTGCGTGGCGTTCTGCGGTATCATCGGATTCGTGGGTCTCGTCATCCCGCACCTCTGCCGTATGATCCTCGGAGGGGACCACAGACTGGTCCTTCCCGCATCCATCGTATCCGGAGGTTTCCTGATGATGCTGGCGGATTATGCGGCGAGGATGATCATCATCGGGCAGGAGCTGCCAGTGGGTGCCATAACCACGATAATAGGTATCCCTGTGTTCGCTTGGCTCCTTATCAAGAGGGGGAAGATGTATGACGGATGAAGGTACGCCGACCCGCAGGGGTCTTTTCAAGAGGAAGAAGGGCACGTCCGTTGCCGACGATTCGGATTACGTGGAGAACTGCGCACGCCCCATCGTACACGAGTACGTGAAGCAGGACGGCTGCGCTCCCGGGGAGACCCCTCTCCTGGAGATAAGGGATCTGCACAAGTATTACGACGACGGGTACCACGCGGTCAGGGGCGTATCGTACAGGATCGGGCCCGGTCTCCTGGTCGGACTGATAGGTCCGAACGGATGCGGGAAATCCACCATGATGAAGTGCATCAACCGCCTCCACGATTCCTCGTCCGGGGACATCCTCATCGACGGGGAGAGCGTTCTCGACAAGACCCCCGGGGAGATAGCCAAGATCGTCGCCAACGTCCCCGCGGAACTGAAGACGAGTTTCGGTCTGACGGTGTACGAGACGGTGATGCTGGGACGTTATCCGTATCTCAGGAACGTATGGTGGGAGAGTGAGGAGGACGAGACCTTCGTGGTGGAATCGCTGAAGAAGTTCGGCGTGTACCATCTGAGGGACCGTCCGCTGCATATGTTGTCGTCGGGTGAGCAGCAGCGTGTCCTGATAGCCAAGGCGTATGTGCAGCAGCCGAGGCTGATGCTCGTCGACGAACCAACGTCGCATCTCGATATGAAGTACAAGCTGGACGTCATGGAATATCTCAATGCCATGGTCAAGAAGGACATGACCATCCTGGTGGCTGAACACGACATCTCCCTGATGGCCAGATATTGCGATCTGTGCATCATCATGAAGAAAGGGGAGATCGTGGCCATAGGGAAGCCCAAAGACGTTATAACGCCGGAACTCATTGAGGACGTGTACGAAGTGAGCGCTTCGGTCGGTTTCGATAACGAAGGAGAGCTGTACGTCCTC
>JBJEZZ010000054.1:0-10895 GCA_051887655.1 Candidatus Methanomethylophilaceae archaeon
CGTTGCGCTCGTCTATCAATTTGCGCACCAACGTCGGATACTTCCTGCGCATGTCGGCGATCATGGCCTCCTCGTCCTTCCCGAACTCGTCCACGACCTTGTCGACCGATCCGTTCCTGCGGAAACGGCCGGCGTATGTGGAGAGGGAATAGCGCGTCCTCTCGAAGAAGGACATCTCAGCCCACATCTCGTTCATGACCTCGGCGGCGCTGTCGTCGATGAATCCGACCTCGGCACCTATCTGCCTGCCGATCAGTGCGGCGGTGATCAGCTCGCTGCCCACGTCGGAACCGTGCTCCTGCGCCATCCTCATCTGATACTTGGCGGTGCGGCGGTAGATCCACGGGGCGTTGTCCTTCACGGGAGGCGCATCAGCAGGGGGCTCGGCCTGACCGGTCATCATCATGAACCTGTCATAATCCAATTCGACCAGCACCGCCTGGGGCCAGATGTGCTTGATCAGGAACATTATGGGTTCCGACAGTCTGAACACATGGCCCGTACCGATTATCGTGATCATCGGGCGGATACCCACTTGACAGTAATTAAGCAATGGGGGCGGACATCATTATATCGTGCACCCGACATACCACGGATATGGGCAGGAAATACGATCTCGTCATATTCGATATGGACGGCACGCTGACGACCGTGCGCAGCTCCTGGTGGTACGTCCTCAACGAACTCGGTGCGGACAACGAGGAGGCCAGAACGGCGTTCGTGAACGGCGAGATCGACGAGAAGGAATTCATGAGGAGGGATCTGGCACAATGGATGGCCGCCAAACCCGGCATCACCATGGGCGACGTCATAAAGATGATCAGGAACCTGCCGCTCATCTCGGGGATACAGGAGACCGTGGCCGCCCTGCACTACGAGGACATCAGATGTGCCATCTGCAGCGGCGGACTGTCCTGCGCCGCCAAGATGATCGCGGACGAATTCGGTTTCGATGCCTATCTCGCGGACGACCTTGAGACCGACGAGCAGGGACGCCTCACGGGGGAGGGCATCGCCAACGTGGACCTCCGCGACAAGGGCGCCAGCGCCAGGAAGCTGATGGAGAGGTTCGGTGCGACCAAGGAGCGCACCATAGCCGTCGGGGATTCCTTCGGCGATATATCCATGTTCGACGTGACCGGGATGTCCATCGCCGTCAACCCCAAGGATATGGAGATCACCGGCGCGAGGGCCGATCATGTCGTCTTCACGGACAATCTCTCAGATATCCTCGATATCATCTTCGAGATCAAGGACGGGATATGACTTCTCCCCGTACTTGCCGTAGATCCTGACGATGTCCCTGGCCTCCGCGGAACCGTGCTGTACGAGCTTGTCGCGGGTCTTTATCGCATGGATGAAACAGTCCATGTCCTCCAGCTCGAGGCGGTTGCCGACGGTGAACTCGTCGTCGGGCAGGGCATCTATCCTGCGGGAATAACTGACACGGTCGTTGTTGATCGTGACCTTTATGGACAGGTTGTCGAACTGTTGGCACCAGAGCATCTTGACCCTGTCGGCCTTGGCCTTCTTCACGCGCTTGTCGCCGGGAAGCTCGATGGAACAGACGCGGAGCCTCCTTCCGTCCTCCAGGAAGAACTCGTCGTCCACCGCGATGATGTCGTCCTCCTCGGTCTCCGTGACCGCCCTCTCGGATACGGGGCCGTCGCTGATGACCACCTGCAGCTTGATGATCTTCGGGAGCGGGATGGTGGCGGCGAACGTGCGTCCGCACTCGGAGCACCTGAGCGTGGCTTCGAGCGACGCCTTGCCCATACGGCCCCTCAGGACCTCGTGTACGGTCTCGTCGTCACAGTCCGGGCAGTCGTAATACAATGTTTCGGGGACCTCTCTCTGCATAATATTCCTCTCATTTCGTCATGAAGGGGAAACCATGCCCCGGGACGATGACATCGGCATACCCCGCTATCGAGTTTATACTTTTCATCGCGAGGGCGGGATCGACGTTGTGTCTAGGGGGCACCATCTTGCGGTAGTTGTCCTCCAGAGGGATCGCGTCGCCTGCTATCACGTACCTCCTGTCGTCACCGTCCACGAACACGGACATGCTGTCCATCGTGTGTCCGGGCGTGTGCACGAGAGTGATGTCATCGCAGATGCAGGTCTCCTCGGCGATGATGTTCACGTTGCGGTCCCTGACATCCGCGGCCGGACCGTCCCACGCGTATATCTCGGCGTTCGGGAACATATCCAGATTCTCGATGTGATCCTGATGCCAATGGGTTATGACGACCGTATCCACATCCTTGGCGAAGATCCCCAGCTCCCTGAGGGAGGATTTCAGGGCAGGGCGCATGTACTTCGTACTTGTGTCCACAACGATGAGACTGTCCCCTGACCTTACGAGCGTGGATGTCGAGTGGGCCTCCAGGACCTCCCCCTCATCCGACCTGTACAGCGAACCGACCGCTAGGATGTCCAATGTCGTCATGAGGATGCTATCGTCAAGCGTTATATTTGATGTCTGCGGAAATACGCATCATCTTAAAAGGACGTCCGTGACCTGGGTCATGATGCGCTGGCCGCGGCGAAAATGTATAATCCACGCACCCCTTCGTACGATCATGGAGTACGATCCGGAACTGAGCGTGAGGGAGCACCCGGAGGTGTATCCCCCGTCCGAGGACAGCATACTTCTGATCGAGAGCCTGGATGTGGTGCCGGGGGAGAGGGTGCTGGAGATCGGATGCGGTTCCGGCGTGGTGTCCATGCACTGTGCGAAGAACGGCTGTACGGTCACGTCGGTGGACATCAACCCCGATGCGGTGAGGATCACGGGATCCAACATGGAGGACAACGGACTCCGTGCGGACGTGCGCCTCTCCGACCTCTATTCGAACGTGGACGGGCGCTTCGACACCGTCGTGTTCAATCTGCCGTATCTGCCCGTGGACGACGAGGGCATGCTGGCGAAAGCTTGGTCTGGCGGGAATGACGGGATGGGCCCGCTCCCCGGACTACTGGAACATGCGCCGGAACACCTCCTTCCCGACGGGCGCGTCGTGGTCGTGGTGTCGTCGCTGATGGATAAGGATGCCCTCGACGGATGTCTGTCGGGGCATGATGTAAGGGTTTTGGGAAGACTCCCGCTCTTCTTCGAAGAGCTGAGGGTCCTGGAGATCAAAGGATTTTCTTGATCTCCTGGGACAGTATGTCGCTGACGCGCTTTCCGTCCAGCTTCCCTTTGAGCGCACCCATGACCGGGCCCATGAGGGGACCGACGGCCCCCATGCCCTTGGACCTGACGAAGTCGGCACGCTCGGCGACGATGCCCGCGATTATGGCGACGGCCTCGCTCTCGTCGACAGCCTCCAATCCCAGCTTGGACACCGCGGCGGCGGCCCCGTTCCCGGACTGGGCCATCTCCCTGATGATCGCGGGGAGGGCCTCCTTCGCGAATGCGCCGGACGACAGCATGGAGAACAGTTCCGTCATGCGTGCCTGGTCGAGCACTGACGTATCTACTCCCGCGGTCTCCAGCTCGCCGTAGGTGTTGAGCAGGGTGGTGGCCGCGACAGAGGCCATACCGTCCATGGATGCGAGGGCCTCGAACATGTCGATCTTGTCCTCCCTGACGATCTGCCTCGCCTGCTGTCCATTGATGCCGTACTGCGAGACCATGCGCCTCTCGATCTCCTCCGGGAGCTCCGGGAGGTTGTCCCTGATCTGCTGCATCCTCTCGGCCGTGATGGTGATCGGCGGGACGTCGGTCTCGGGATACATCCTCGCGGCACCGGGCAGGGGCCTGGAGTACTTCGACGTACCGTCGGGCAGGGGATCCCTGGTCTCCTCCGGCACACCCGCAAGGGCCTCGTTGGCCCTGATGACGGCCATCTCGAGGGCGTCCTTCGCCCTCTTCTCCTTCGCAGCGCAGATGGCGAAGGCATCGAACTCCCCGTTCATGCCGAGGAAGTCCCTGAGCTGATCAACGAACTCCGGCTCGATGCCGTAGTTGGGCAGTTCGTCGGAGTGGAATATCCCCTTCACACCCTTGGTGCGTGCCCTCTGGGCCATCTCGGCCCCGAGTCTGAGAGTACCGTTGTCCCCGTTCATGACGCCCTTGAAACCGGGGAGACGCACCGCGATGACCTTCCCCTTGTCGGAGAGAGCGCCCTTGATGACCTTGGACGCGCTGGTCCTGAAGATGTCGGTGACGTCCACGGGCTCGAAAGCGACGGGCACGGTGCCCCTGTCCGTAAGGATGTCCTTCACCCTGATCAGCATGTTCTGTCTCTTCATCTCGTTCTCGACGAACACGGGGAGCATCCTGAGCTCCTGCACACCCTTGATCTCGATGCGTGCTCCTCCGGGGACGGAGATGTTCAGGTCCTCCCTGATGGTACCGATACCGCGTTTCACGCGCCTGGTGGCACGCAGGAGGGTCCCGATTCTCAGTGCGACCTCCATGACCTCCTCGGGGTCGTGCATGTCGGGGCCGGTGGCGATCTCGATGAGAGGTATCCCGAGCCTGTCGGTACGGTAGGTGACCTCCGCGTCGTTGGATTCCACCTTACGGCACGCATCCTCCTCGAGACAGATGGACAGAATTGAATAGTCGCGTCCGTTGACGTCGATGCTCCCGTTCATCGCGACCAATGCGGTCCTCTGGAAACCGGAGGTGTTGGAACCGTCCACGACGATCTTCCTCATGAAGTGTATCTCGTCGACGACGCGTGCGCGCATCATCTCGGAGAACGTGAGCGTGGTCGCCAGGGCCTCGGCGTTTGTATCGTGGGGAGGCTCCTCGTCCAGCTCCACGAGACAGGAGGTGCCTTCGCAGGACTGGTACCTGTAACCGAGGTTCCTCTGGAACTGTGCCAGCGCGGCCCTGTCTATCTCTCCCATCTCGGACGTGGTGGGTCTGAGCCTCCTGTAGCAGGAGCCGTGACCATCCTCGCAGAGATGGCTGTCACAGGAACAGAACAGTTTCTTGGTATCCAGCTGCTGGTGGATCTCGATACCGCATGTGAGCTTGTGCTCGGCCATCAGAACTCCCTCCTGTCGCTCATCTCGCCGGCGAGCGGAGTACGCATGACCATCTTGGCCTCCTCCGCGTCGGATGTGTTGGCGAGTGCCCATTTGAGCTTGACATAGGCGGTCTCCGGAAGCATGTCCAGTACGGAGATCACGCCCGCGTTGATCAGGTCCCTTCCCGTGTTGTATACGTTCATGTTGACGCGTCCGTTGAGGCACTGCGACGTCATGACGACGACGGTACCGTCCCCCACTGCGTCGGCGATGACGGGAATCATGTTGGAATTGACATGACCCAGACCGGAACCCGCGATCACGACCCCCTTGGCACCCCTGATGATGGGTCCGAACACCTCGGGATCCATCCCGGGGAAGAACTGGAGGAGTACGACGTCCTTCTCCATGGCCGTCCTTGCGACCGCCCTGCCGTCCGACACGGGCCTGCACTCGGAGATCATCTCCACCTTGCCGGCGGCATCCACGTGTGCCACCGGGGTGGCGTTGATGCTGCGGAAGGCGTCGCGCCTGGAGGTGTGCATCTTCCTGACCCTGGTACCGTTGTGGACGGCGAACGAGTCGTCCCCGCCGGTGTCGTGCATTATGACGTACACGCCGGCCCTCTTGGCCTGCGTGCAGAACCTGGCACATGCCATCAGGTTGGTGGATGCATCCGAGGACGGACGGTCCGAGGACCTCTGCGCACCTACGAGTATGACGGGTTTGGGAACGTCGCCCAGCATGAATGACAAAGCTGCTGCGGTGTATCCCATGGTATCCGTACCGTGCGGGATGATGACCGCATCGGCACCGTTGTTGATCTCCTCGGCGACACAATCGGCGAGCTCCTGCCAGTTACATACGTCCATATTCTCCGAGAAGATGGAGAAGAGCACCTTCGCGCGTATGTTGGCCACATCCCTGATCTCGGGGATGGCGTTGATCATGTCCGACGTGGACAGTGCGGGATGCACCGCACCGGTGCGGTAATCGACGTAGGATGCAATGGTACCGCCGGTACCGATGAGGACGATGGTCGGGAGCCCTTCCTTCTCCTCAGGGACCGTATCCTTCCTCTCGTGCTCCACAGGCCTGTCGGTCACCGTGATCCTGGAATCCGGTCCGACCCTGATACCCACGTTGTATCCGCTCTTCATCTTCAGGATGACGATGTCGGGTGCGCTGAATTCGTGATGCGGCATTACCTTTCCGCTGTATGTCTGACCGTCGGTCTCCAGGGTGACCATGCACCCTTCGGAGGCACCGGCGGCCTCGAGGAATCCCTTTGTCTCGTCGGAGTAACTCATGATGCTCACGGCATTATCCGACACAACCTTATTAGACATATCGCACGCGCGCTCGCAACTTTAATAGTAGGGCAGGGGATTATGTCAGGTATGCACAACGTCACAGTCGGCATGGAGTTCGACGTACTCAGGGAGAACAACAACATCGCCAACGAGAACTACGAGATGCTCAAGGAGCACGACATAGTGTCCGTCGATTTCATGGGCTCCATCGGAGCGGGGAAGACCGCACTCATAATCAAACTGGCGGAGAAGCTCAGAGAGAAGGGGCTCAGGGTGCACGCGATAGCAGGCGACGTGACGGGTGCGGATGACATGAACAGGATGGTCGCATCCGGGATAACCACCACCAACTGCAACACGGGCAAGGAGTGCCACCTGGATGCCAACATGGTGCACAGGTGCCTCCGCAGCATCGATCTCTCGCAGATCGACGTGCTGTTGGTGGAGAACGTCGGCAATCTCGTATGTCCGGCGGACTTCCCGCTGGGTACGGACATGAGGGTGGTCGTCATCTCCACGACCGAGGGTGACGATATGGTCAGGAAACATCCGGACATCTTCATACACTCGGACTTCGCTATATTGAACAAGGTGGACATCGCCGACGCGGTGGGTGTGGACCCGAAGACCCTCCTGGAGGATTACAGGAAGCTCACGGGCGGCAGGAAGACCATGATCGAGACAAGTACCAGACTCGGCACCGGCCTGGATGCCGTCCTGGAGGAGCTCGGACTTTGAGGTGATATGATGAAGGTACTCGCAGTCGGAGGAGGCGGAAGAGAGCATGCGGCTGTGGAGGCACTCCACAGGAGCGGCGCGGAGATCTTCGCGGTGATGAAGAACGCCAACCCTGGTATAATAGCCAGATCGTCCAAATACAAGCTCATGGACGAGAAGGACGTGGACGGTGTCGTGGCATTCGCCAAGGAATGCGGTGCAGAGCTCGCGTTCATCGGACCGGAGGCACCGTTGGAGGTGGGACTGTCCGATGCGCTGCAGGCGGCAGGGATCAAATGCGCATCCCCCACCAAGGCGGCGGCCAGGATCGAGACGTCCAAATCCTTCATGAGAGAGCTCGTGAACAAGTACTCCATCCCCGGCAATCTGGAATATGCGGCCTTCGACAATGCGAAGGACTGCGAGGAGTACCTCAGGAAGATAGATCACGAGATCGTGGTCAAGCCCATAGGACTCACCGGAGGCAAGGGTGTGAAGGTCCAGGGAGAGCACCTCCTGTCCTTCGAGGACACCATGGCGTACGTCAACGAGATCTTCGAGAACAACATCGGCGGGGCCGGTGTGATCATCGAGGAGAAGGCGGTCGGAGAGGAGTTCACACAGATGGTATTCTGCGACGGTAAGAGGGTCGTCCCCATGCCCCTCGTGCAGGATCACAAGAGAGCGTACGAAGGCGACGTAGGACCCAACACCGGAGGTATGGGTTCGTACAGCGACAGCGACCACTTCCTGCCGTTCATAACCAGCGGCGAGCGTCAGGCGGCGATAGATATCATCCAGAAGGTCATCGATGCCATGGCCAAAGAGGGCTGCCCGTACCACGGTGTCCTCTACGGACAGTTCATGCTCACGGCCAACGGCCCCAAGATCATCGAGTTCAACGCGAGATTCGGGGACCCGGAGGCGATGAACGTCCTCTCGATCCTCGACACCGGATTCCAGGACGTGTGCCTGATGATGGCCGACGGCTGCCTGAAGAACAACATCCGTTTCGCGTACAAGGCCACCGTGTGCAAGTACGTGGTGCCGAAGGGATACGGCGTGAAGTCCGAGACCGGCAAGGAGATATCCTTCGATACGGACGGCATCGCCAAGTCGGGCGCGGTCGTGTATTACGCCAACATCGACGAGAAGGACGGGAAACTCGTCACCATGTCATCCAGATCCGCAGGTATCGTGGGTATCGGGAACTATCTCGAAGAGGCCGAGAGGAACTGCGAGGCGGCGCTCAAATTCGTCAAGAGCGACTGGACCTTCGTACGCCACGATATCGGGAAGAAGGAACTGGTCCAGAAGAGGGTGGACCACATGAACGGACTCCGCTCCGCATGAACGGACGCAGAGTGGCCGTGAGGATCGCGTACCTCGGGAAGATGTTCTCGGGGTCGCAGATCCAACCCGGTCTGTACACGGTGGAGGGACAGGTCATCTCCGATCTGCTCGCCACCGGGGACGGCAGACCGGAGGAATGGTTCGACCTGAAACTCTCCAGCCGTACGGATGCGGGCGTCAACTCGTACGGCAACGTGATAGTCTTCAACACCGCGTTCAAGGACAACGAGTCCTTGCTGAGAGCATTGAATGCGGTATCGAAGAACGTCTTCTACATGGCGATAGCCGACGTGGACATGGATTTCAACCCCCGTTATGCGGACAGCCGCACATATCTGTACAAGGTCACCTGCAACGATGCGGATATCGACAGGATGAGGGAATGTGCGGAGATCTTCAAAGGAAGACATGATTTCAAAAGATTCTGTAAATACGACGGGAAACCGACCGAGACGGAACTCACATCCGTAAAGGTGTTGGAATCCGAGAACGGGATCTTCCTCGAATTCAGATCCAGGTACTTCCTGTGGAACATGATACGCAGGATCTCGTCCGCCATAATAGAGGTAGGAAGAGGGAGAGCGGAGATCTCCGAGGTCGAGGAGGTGCTCGACGGGAAGGAAGGCAACTTCGGATTGGGACAGGCGGATGCCCTCACACTCACCGAGGTCACTTACGACACGATCGAATTCACCGAATACGGATCGGAACCGCTCAGGAACAGATCGGAAAGATTGCTGGAAAGTGCAAAAATGGAGGCGGAGTTCTATGGATATGTGCATCATCATTGAGAGAAATGATATCGATACGATATTAGACGGGATCGCCAAGGACCTGTCGAACGAGGAGAAGGAACGCGAGGAGGCCATCGCCCTGTCCAGAAAGGCGATACGCCTCAGTAAGAACATCATACATGCGATACACACGGATGATGTCTATGACGATGCGCGCGAAGAGCTGCGCACCCTGATGACCGCACTGTCCGGGAAGAACAGAACGTTCGCGAAAGATGCCATGATGGAGTACGCGGAAGCGGAGATCCTCATATCCGCCGTATCGGGGGTACGCACACCGACACCGGATGAATTGGGTATCGACGGAGGATCATGGTTGATGGGCATGGCGGACACGATAGGCGAGTTGAGAAGGATCGTACTGACACGCCTGATGGAATCCGATGTGGATACGGCCAAAGAACTGTTCTCCGCGATGGAGGTCATGTGCGAAGGTCTGATGATGTTCGACGTACCCGACGCCATACTCCCGATACGCAGGAAGCAGGACATAGCGAGAGGCGTCGTGGAAAGGACGCGTTCGGACCTGCTGAATGCCAAGATGTCGTACGGCACCCCGGAGCGGGACGAGGCCGCTTGAGAACAGGGTCCTTCCGCGGATCGTACGGGCCTTCCGATACGGGATCGATCAGAAAATAAAAAAATAAAAATGATTTGGAAAGGGTGCGTCAGCACCTGTTTTATCCTCAGCGCCTTGCCTTGGGCTTACCGTAGTTCTTGATGGGCTTGCGGTAGACGTACACCGCGAGGGCGATGATCACGATGAGTGTGATCACGGCGATGACCTCGATCAGAGTGTAGCTGTTCTGCGCGACATAGAACGTGTGGGAGTGCTCGGGGCCGAGACCGCTGATCTGACCTGCCATGGGGGAATCGTCGGACACCAGGTAGAACGTGGTGTCGGTGAGATCCTTCACCAGATAGTCGTAGGTGATGGTCTTGGTACCGTTGGCAGGGATTTCGATATCGGCCTGCTTGCTGTCCTCCATCTTCACCCCGTTCACGTAGAAGTAAACGGTGAGGACCCTCTTGGCATCCGCTTCGTTCTTCAGGGTGGCGGACAGCACGACGGGATCGACGGACCTGATGGGCGCGACCCTCTCCGCGAGGAAGTTTCCGTCGGCATCGGTGATGGTGACGATGAGACGGTAATCGCCGTTGGCCTTCGGGACCTTCACCGTGATGGACTTCTCCCCGGTCGTGGCGTATATGGTACCCGTCGAACCTGATGTGACGGCGGACATGTCGTTCCCGTTACCGTCCACGAGCTTGGAGGTGTACTTGTAACCGCTGACGGTATCGTCGTAATCGAGAGTGAACGACACGGACGACTCTGCCTTGGCGAAATCATCTCCTTTCAGTTCGAACGACATCGCCGACGAATCATCGGAAACGGCGATGAGACCGAAAACGCAGACGACCGCCAGCGCTCCGATCAATGCATACATGCTTACTTTCTGCGTGCAAACACCCCCCTCTTGGATGCCATCCAGACAGTGAGGATGGCAAGGACGATCGCAAGAGCGAACAGTACCCAAACGATGACGGGCATCTCACCGAGATCGTTGAACACACCGCGTCCGCTTGCGGACATGTCGGTCGTGCTTACGACGGCATCGCCGGGCCCGACCGCGATCGTGGCCTTATAACCCGATGCGGTCACGCTGTCGCCTGTGAGCGTGTGGACCTTACCTTCCATCGCGGAACCGAAATCGAGCTCTATATTGAT
>JBJEZZ010000055.1:0-10877 GCA_051887655.1 Candidatus Methanomethylophilaceae archaeon
TAATGTAATGACTAAACGAACTGACAATATGGATATTAAAGAACTAAAGCAATCATTTGGACATATTTTCACGTCTTTGTCTATCGATGACTTTCTAAAAAGGCCGGAATCTATCATTACATACATGAAAGATGCTAATATCGAGAAACCTGTAATCAATATTGTATCATCTTTCATTAGTTTAGAGCGTAGACGTTTTCTTCTATGCTTGATAGCATCATATGATGATTTCATAACTAATGCAGAAGCGATTTCTAGTAACTGCATGTTTGATAAGCAGTTATCATCATCAATATTGTCCAGCATTCGCCATTATACATACAAAGGTATTGATACAGAGTTGATAGATTACGCATTCTATGGAAAATGTCGTAGAACTATGGATGGCACAGCGATTTATAATGAGGAATTGACTGCCATTCTCTGGGTTGACAGAAAAATAGAAGAACTGATGATACCTGATATTGTAATAACTATAGAGCAAAGGGTTTTTCCCCCAGACTTCCTCAATCCAGTTGGGTGTCACCTTCTCCATGTATCGCCATACAAGGTGGATGATTAAAGATGATAGGTTGCAACATGAATGGTTATTTGCTATGAATACACCACGAATAGTTGCATCCAACGCATTTCGGACCGGTATTGAAGAAAAAAGTTTGGAGACAGAAGGCCAAAGGTCCCTGTCTGAAGTGATTGATTGTGGTCAACAACGACATCTTGTTAATCCGAGTTGATGATCAGGCGCTGAATCCACCATTGATGATGAAATCCCTCAGGAAATTACGACTGTTGTCATAGATCCTATGTGGAGGTATGTTCTTTCCAGTGGCTTTCTGAAGGTATTCGAGGGCTTTTGCCCGATCAATAGTATTGATCAGGGCATCCAGTCTGTTGTACTGGTTTATCTCCTCGTCCGTCTTCGGATTGTCGGACATGATCTGCCTCAACAGAGATTCGTCCAACCCCATGGATTCAGCGACATTGTGGATTTGGTCATGGGTCTTGGCGGTCTTGTAGCTGATGAGTATCGAACGGAATGTCTCCCCTTCACTAACCACCAGCCTTCCGGACTGAAGGTCACTGACTATGACGGCGGCGACCTCCTGATCTTCCTGGGACAGTTCCGCGAATGAACGGGATAATTCCTGCTGGAATCTTGCCACTGTTTCAGGATCCTTGTACTTCTGGATTGCTGTGATGAAGGCGTTGAATCTGGCTTCCATGTATGTGAAATCTATGGATTCGACATCATATTCCGATATGGTCGGATCGATATCATAGGGAATCAATTCCGATCCACTGCCGGGAGTCTTCTTCGGAAGTTCAGAATACCTCACCTTGAGAATGTTGAAGACCTCCTCCGTCAACTCAACATGGATCGGGTTGTCTCCAAAGAACAGGTAATCCCTCTTGTCCCATCTGAAGTCCTGGAGCCTGGCTGATATCACCAGATTCCTCAGACGTGGGAAGAGGACACTGAAACTCTTGCGGGCGAGTTCGCTCTCTGGAAGCCTCATAAAGTCTTCAATCTCCTCATCCTCGAACAAGTCGGAGATCTTGGAGAAGACGTCGTTGATATCCTTCAGACGGACATCCAGTTTGGAGACGAACACGTCTGCCGCATGTTCACCGGAATAGAGGCTGAATGCGTTCTCGATCCTCTCCTCCATCTCAAACGGACGGCGGTAGTATTTGATCACTCCGAAGGGTTTGTGTTCGTCCATGACACGATTCGTCCTGGAGAAAGCCTGGATGATGTGTTCATTGTCCAGCATCTTGTCTAGATACAATGCGTTCACCCATCTGGAATCGAATCCGGTGAGGAGCTGGTCCACGACTATTATCAAGTGCAGCTGTTTGTCCGGATTCTTCTCAACATCCTTGTACTGTCTTTTGTGGGATATGCGCAATGTGGCATCCTTTTTGAACAGGTCGAATTGGGTGACCGTGAAGTTTGTGTTGAAGCGGGAGTTGTAATCCTCCAGGACCATACGGACGGCCTTCTCCTTCTCGAAGGAACCGCTCGTATTGCCCTCATTGTCATCGAAGATCGCCGTAACTGCGATATCTTCGCGATTGCGTAGGAGTTTGTAGTATTCGACCGCTTCGGGGATGGAGGATGTTGCCAGGAGTGCATGGAACCTGTTCCCGTAACTAATGGTGTTCCAATCCTCGATGATGTTGTCCACCACGGCCTTACGATACTCGTCTGTCTCGAACTGTGAGTTGGGAAGCTTGTTTTCAACCTCTTTCATGGAGGTGCGTTTCTTGTCGGTCCATTTCAGGTAGATGTCCTTGAGGGTAGAATCCTGTCGATCTTGTTCACGGATATGCCTGTCATCTCCACCGAATTGGCTACCGATGCAGCGGTCTCGGCGGCAACGGAATTGCCCTGGGATCTCTTCAGACCATCCAGAAAAACGTCCGATCCCGTATCCGCGAACACGGCATCGACCACGGTCTTGTTGCCCATGGTCATGGTCACATTGTCGTTCGGTTCCGGTATCCTTGCGTGAATCCTGCTCCTGTAACGAGTCGATCGACATCCTTTTCCCGCCGAACCTTCAGGTCCCGCGAACCTTGACTTTATGTTCTTGCAAACATACAGGAAAGACGGCCACGGGGCCTGTTCGGGGTTTGGTCACTTTGAACATCCCGTGACCACTGATTATCATTTGCCAGCAATCCGGAAAGAGAAATCAAATCAGAGATTGCATTACATCTTAAATGTCGAAGTCCGGTTTGAAAAAGGGTGTCTTATCCATGGGAATCAGGGAATGTGCAACCTTTGAATACATGCCATCCGATCTTGGTCACCGAATCAGGTATATGGACTTCCTTCAAAGAGGTACAACCGCTGAATGCATACCCTCCGATCTCGGTCACTGAATCAGGTATATGCACTTCCTCCAGGGATGTGCAACCCTCGAATGCACAATCTCCGATCTTGGTCACCGAATCAGGTATATGGACTTCCTTCAAAGAGGTACAACCTCTGAATGTATACCCTCCGATTTCGGTGACCGACCTCGGGATCGTCATGGATTCGACACCGTTGTCAACATGCAGTATCTTGTGCATATCCTCCGAAAACAGTATCTTCCCATCGGCCGTGATACGGCACTCTCCATATCCCTCATCAATATGTGGCTTAGTGATCGGTCCGCAGTCGGTGATGCATTCACGGATGCCTTCCACCATAGCTTTGAAGTGACCCTTATCGATGAGACAATAGTCGCATATCCTGTCGATGACAGAATCAAGGGATTCTTCGGAACAACGGACGGATTCCAAAAGACCGTCCCTGTCCGATTCGATAACATATCTCAACATGTTTATTTGCGGGGCGGTGAATCCGAAATCCTTCATGTAACCGATGACGGAGATCGGATCCTTCAGAAAATCCTCTATATCCAGATGTTCGAACAATGTTTTGAAATTCGCCTGTATCCCGGACATGTCTGATACCGGGATATGAAGCGTATTACGACATAGAATAATGTTGCTTCTCCTTCGCTGTCCGATGACATGGATGTGTATAAGACATGATGTCGTTCGAACCATCGGTGTCCCGGATGTGTCTCGATCACATGACCTCATGGCAGACGACACATCCGCAGAACGGATCCGATTTAGAAATTGAACATGTCAACGGATGGATCCTTCGCAGATACCTCTTCCGATCGGGGTCCGCATCTGATCGAACGGATTGAAATCCCTTATATCCCATGCGGTCGATCAACATACGAGGTATCATAATGGCAGTCAAGGACGATGTTATCAAGGCGATGAAGGAATCCGGAAAGCCCATGTCCGCCGGGGAGGTCGAGAAGGCCACCGGTATCGATAGGAAGGAGATCGACAAGGCATTCAAGGAGCTCAAAGCGGAGGGCGCCATAGTATCCCCGGTCAGGTGCAAGTGGGAACCCGCCCAGTGACGCATCATCTAAACGCCTTACAAACGACCTTCCTTTTACGACGATCGCGGACGCATGGATCTTATCATGCTCATTATCACCGACGTCATCGCGGTCCTTCCGGATCTCACCGATCTTTTCAGGAGAGATCTCATGTCATCGCCGTCCAGCACGCCGGCGGAATACAGTTCCCTCAGGCGGTCCGGATCGTTGTCCGCCACCACTCTTTCCGCCATGGGGACGATCATGTCGCGCAGGTACCTCCCGTACCTGTCGCGGTCGTCATCGGAAAGCATCACGGGGTCGGAAAGACGTCCCATTGCGATCTCCGGCGCGATCCTGAATCTCGATGACAGTATGGCTGTGTCGAACTCCGGGAACGATATTGGATATCCGGCGATGAATCCGAACGACCTCTCCCTGCCGTCATACGTGAAACGCAACGTGAAATCGTATTCCGCCACCATCCCGGAGGAGAACAAATCCATCACATCCCCCTCGATCGTCACGGAGCTTATCCTGGTCACTCCGCAGAACGCCTCCCTGCCGAACCTCTTCACGGATGCGGGGACCCTTACCGTCCTGCCGTCGCCGCTGGCGGAACAGGTGAGGAAACGGTCGCAGAGTTCGGTCACCGCCCTTCCGCCGATGGAATCCGGTATCTCCACATCCCTGTCGGTGGTCACCATCCTGGTGATCGCGATGCCGTCGGAACGGTCCTCCCACTCGTACTTGTTGGCCATCAGGCTCCCTCCAGCATGTCCATGATCCTCCTGTTCCTTCCCGATGATAGGAGTTCGTCGTTGTATCTGTACAGCGGACCGTCCGGGTCGGAGAACATCACCACGTTGTAGCAGTCGATCAATCCTACGAGCAGGGACACCGTCTCCTGTCCGTCACCGAACCCGCTCCTCATGTACTCCACGGCGTTGCACAGATGCGTATCGAACATCCTCCTCGCGGCGGACAGCTGTTCCTCCGCATCCTTCATCACCGATTCCCTGTCCCTGTCCTTCAGCATGGACAGCAGCAGGGAGCATGCGCGCCTGGTGTCCGGGTCCGCGTTGTCCTCCATGATGTCCGCGATCTCCGATCCGATGTCCCCGGTCCCGTCCGACAGTTTGGACACGGCGAATCCCAGGTCCATCCCGCGTTCTGCCTCGGAGTTCAGCCTGCCGATGATCACCGATGTCAGTGCCATCTTCTCCTCCGCATCCCCGGACGGGGGTTCGGATGTGTTGCCGGACAGGATGGAATCCACGTCGTAATCCTCCCTGTAGCGTCTGTGGAAGTCGAGATATCTGGAGAACTCGGCGGATATCTCCGGGTCCCTGATGTATTGCGATATGAGATCGGTATCGACGGATATGCCCATACGGTCGTATTCCTTCATCACCGTGGAAAGGTCCTCCCATCCGCGGGGAGTGACGAAGGACGTTCCGTCCACGGTCCTCTCGATCCTCAGCAGGTTCTCCGGTCTCATCCTGAGATAGAAGACGACCGCATCATGCATCCCCGAACTCACGGCGTATCTTATCCATACGTCGGTGTCCGGTTCCACCTCGATCATCCTTATCCTGTCCTGCGTGGCTATGTCGAACGTCCTGGCGGACGAGTTGTATTCCGGAGGGTTGCCCGCGGCGACGAGTATCCATCCCTCAGGTATCCTGTGTGGTCCGAACTTCTTGTTCTGGAGGAGATCCAGCATCGCCGGTGCCAGCGTCTCGGATACGCAGTTGATCTCGTCGATGAATAATATCCCTTCTCTGTGCCCGCGGGATTCGATCGCGTCATGCACGGATGCGATTATCTCGCTCATGGTGTAGCGGGTCATGCTGCATTCCTTCCCGCCGTAGACACGTTTCTCTATCACCGGCAGACCTATGGCGGATTGGCGGGTGTGGTGCGTTATGGTGTACGCGACATAGCCTATCCCCATCTCTGATGCGATCTGGGACATTATCGCCGTCTTTCCGAGGCCGGGTGCCCCCATGACCATCAGCGGCCTCTGCCTGCCGCGCGGTATGACGTAATTCCCTGCGGCATCCTTTGACAGATACGCGGTCACCGCATCCCTTATCGAATCCTTCGCCTGCTGGATGTCCATTGGAGCATTCCTCCGTCCCTGTGACGCGGATATACTATGATAAAGGTATGGTATGATTCACGCGATATCGGACGGTCTCACGGAGATCCTCATCGCCCACGGAGGTATGGGGTGTTCGATAGGTATCTCCTCGCATATCACGAACGCCGTATCGTACTCGGGTCTCTTCGACGGATAGATCCCCATACCGTCGGTGAAGAAGATCAGACCTTTCAGACCTCTCAGTCTCCCTTCGGACCTCAGATTGTCCACGTATGAGAACACGGGTCTGAAATCGGTGCCGTTGCCGCCTTCTAGGACGAAACCGTCCATGAGGGCGTTCAGGTCCTGTTCGCTCCGTATCGTATCGTCCCTGCGGACCATGTCGTCGCATTGTATTATGTGCAGTTCCGATCCGTGCGAGGGCGACAGCACCTTCATTATCCCGAACGCCTCCTGGATGAATCCGATCACGGGACCCTTCATGGTGGAACCGGATGTGTCTATGGCGATGACGAACTGTTCCAACCCGGGGCTCTCGCTGTATTCCAGGGAATCTATCAGGGGTATGTTCCCGTACACAGACAGTCCGTAGGAGTAGTATATGGGATCGAACTCGTCCATGCTCTCCTTCACCCTGGACCTGACGGTCATGAATCTGCGCAGGAACGCCCTGTAATCGTATCTCCTGCGGTTCCTTATCCTGAGGATGGCCATCAGTCCCCCGCTCCTGTCCGACAGCTTCTCGGAGAACCCTTCGATCTCCACCATGGCCCGTTTGGACAGCTCCTCCCATCTGGGATCGTCCGGGATGGGTCTCACGGAATGGTCGTCCCCGGAGAACAGACGGCGGAGCTCCTTCATCCTGTGATCTGAAACATCGGACAGTTCCTTCGCCAAGGGTCCTATGAGGGGTCCGCCCGCACGTTTGAAGTAGGTCTCGCAGTAGTATCTCCTGTCGTCCCTTCCGGGATCCGTGATATGCGGAGTGTCGAGACTGTCCAGTACGTATTCCACGATCATATCCTGTGCCAGGGATTCCGTATCGTCATCGGGTATGCGATGACCCAGAAGACAGTGCAGGGTGAGGTGGGCCATGCTGCGGGTTATGATGTTCGGATCCTTCCTGTACGAGGATACCGCCCATTCCGGATCCATCACGATCCTCTCCCCGTCGCATGACGGTCCGCCGATCCCCGGTACGAGCACCCTGTCCATGGACAGTATCGCGCGTGTCATGAATCTCAGGTCCAGGCACAGGTCGCTGCTGCAGCCCGAGAGGATCTCCTTCGCCGTATCGTGTTCCATCCGTCATGTCGAACGGTATATGATTATAAAAACGGAGCCCGTTCCCGTGCCGTATGTCACGACAGCGGTCTGTCCGGATGGGATATGTTGTATATCCTTATCATCTCGTCCACCGAATCCTGCGCATCCTTGTACGAACCGCTGCGGAGGTGCGAATACGCCGTCTCTATGCACCTCTGTATCCCGACCTCGCTCTCCGTCCTGAGTACGGTCATCTCCGCGTAGTCGTATATGTGGTTCATCGCCCTCTTCGGGATCGATACATGTCCCTTCATCATCGCCGCGTATATCCTGTTGGCCATGCTCCTGTCCGCGGGTTTAGGTACGTGCAATGTCTCCTTCTTCTTCACTCTGGGCCTTCCCTTACCGTTCGGATCGGTGAATTCGAATCCCTCCCCTTCCGCATACCTATACGTGCCGAAGGAATCCGCACTCCCTATGAGTCTGCATATGAGCTCGTCGGTATGCCCTTTCCAGAATTCCGCATCGCAGACGATCACCAACCTCCTCTTCGCACGGGATATGGCGGTGTTCAGGGTGTTGACGTTGTCCCTGCTGTACACGGTGCTGGTCATGTGCAGCTGGACATCCTTCCCCTCCAGTTCCGTCCTGTTGTCCACCACCGATAGGTAGACCGTATCCCATTCCTTCCCCTGGGACTTGTGGATGGTGAACACGTTGTACTCCCTGTCCATGTCGTCCAGTTCCTTCCTGATCCTGTACGCCTGCTTGTTGTAGGGCGTGAGGATGGCATATTCATTCTTACGGAGTCCCTTCTCCATGATGTCCGAGAGGATCGCCCGGCATTCGGCGACGTTGTATCTTTCGTCCCTGTCGGTGGATACGGTGTCTATGACCTCGATGGAGAGTCTGTCATCCGACATACCCTTCAGTCCGATCCCGCCGTAGACGTGTTCGTCCAATATGGATGCGAGGTTGGGACCGAACCTGTACGAACGTGTGAGGTTGTACTGTCCAGTGACCGTGAAACCGTAATCTGACCCGTCGCGGCATGCCTTCATGATCCCGTCGTTCTCCATTGTGAGGAAGGATTCCGCGAACATGGACGGCAGTCTCCACGGATACGCGTGCATGTGCTCCTCCTTCCCGTCGATGAAGGATGCCATCGTGTCCCCGTCGATCTCGCATACGGGAGGCAGCTGCATATGGTCCCCGAGCATCGCTATCGGTACGCCGAAGGCGAACAGGGGCAGGGTGTTCACCACGCTGGTGTATCCCGCCTCGTCGAGGAAGAAGCGGTCCACGTCCAGACAGGGCCTGTCGTCCCCCTGTATCGGGGAGAACCTCATCATCAGTTTCTGGGGTGTCATGGCGACGATCTTCACGTCATCCAGGCGGCCCGCCATACCGGAACCGTTGATGTCGTCCAATACGGATGCGCATTCGTCCATCCTGCGTTCCAGTGCGCCGCGTCTCTCCGCATCGTTCGTCTCGGACAGTTCCTTCTCGATGAGTGCCAGCTCCGATCTTATGTCCTTGGTGACCTCTTCGATCATCCTGCTCTCGCAGATGTCCGGATAGTCCTTGGCGAAGGGTCTCGTGGCGTTCCCGAGGCGCAGGATGTCCTTCTTGGGATCTATCAGTCTGTGGTCCGGGTCGTTCTTGGACAGGGATGACAGCAGCCCTCTCAGCACCTGTTCCAATGCGGTGTTGGTGGGTGCTATGACGGCCACCCTCTCCCCTTTGGCGATGCAGCTCATGATCGCCGTGGCGAGGACGTACTGGGTCTTTCCCGCCCCGGGTGTCCCCCATACGTATGACAGTCTGTCGTTCAGTATCCCGCGTATCGCACGCATCTGTTCGTCGCTGGGTCTGTCGTTCTCCGATACCGATACGGACGCATCGTCGTATATACGGCCGTTCCTTCTCGGATATGAGATCCCGTCACCGTATCTCTTATAGAATTCACATGCGCTGTCGATCAGCCATTTGATGTCGCTCACGATGCGCACATCGTCGCGGTCCGCATCCCTAAGCGAATCGAGCACCGTCCTGTCGGGACGTATGGTGACGCTCCTCTCGGTGTCGTCGTATTGGATGTCGCCCAGTGTATCGGGGAAGAACGCATCGTCGCCGATCGTGAGGAACACGGAATCCAATTCCCCCATCCTGCGGTCCAGACGGAGGGTCGCCGTACCGTCATCGGAGATGTCGATCCTCTTCACGGTGTTGGATACCGTTCCAGACCTCCTGTTCCCGCTCCTCTGCTGGATCTCGATGAAATCGCGGTAGTACATGCAGGCGCGGACCATCGTCCTTCTGATCTCTACGGCATCCATGGTACGTGATTGTCTGGTCCGTGTATATTAATACATCCCCCATTCTGGGTGTCGCATTGCAAGGCGCATCGGATGCATGCCATATTGGGAATTGGATGGGACGCATCCTGCGGTCCGCCGGACATTCCTTATCGGTTCCCGCGGGCACCGTATACCGCCGGTGCCGTTATGCATCCCTATCATCTGTGCGCTATGATGTCCGCATACAGGCGCTCGGTCTCCTCCGCCGTATCCAGGTTGAGGAGGATCCTCTTCCTGCCCGATATAATGAGTATCGATATCGGTACCCTCGAATCCGATGCGCGGGTGTACGTCCCCAGTTCCCCGCCGGAGAACGTACCGTTGCCGTAATGTCTGCCGCCGAAACCGTACACCTTCGCGCCGTAGGACGTGACGGTGCACATGGCGACCGAATCCATATCCCTGAAACGCAGGGTCTCCCTGACGAACGGTGCCGTCACTGTGATCGTATCGCCGTCGATGGATACCGATGTGCCTCTGAACGTCAGCACCGGGAGCAGGATCAGGACGATCGATACGATGTTTATCATGAAGAACAGCCACAGGTCAATGGCCTGCACCGTCAGCAGGACCGACGACAGGCAGATCAGGGATGCGGATATGACCAATCCTGCGGCGAACCTGCCCGTATCGTTCATATTTTTCCTTTAGATTCAGAAGGATATAAAAGACTGTATGGGAGGGGGCACCGCCCCCTCCCGTTGGGGTTTCACTCGAAGTATCTCTTGTAGAGGGAGGCGAACGCCTTTCCGTGCCTCGCCTCGTCCCTCGCCATCTCGTGGACGGTGTCGTGGATCGCATCGAGGTTGAGCTCCTTGGCCTTCTTGGCCAGCATGGTCTTACCCTCGGTCGCGCCGTTCTCGGCTGCGATCCTGAGCTCGAGGTTCTTCTTGGTGCTGTCGGTGAGGACCTCTCCGAGCATCTCCGCGAACTTGGCGGCGTGCTCCGCCTCCTCGTATGCGGCCTTCTCGTAGTACATACCCACCTCGGGGTAGCCCTCACGGAACGCCACCCTGGCCATCGCCAGGTACATACCCACCTCGCAGCACTCACCGTTGAAGTTGGCTCTGAGTCCCTCGATGATCTCGGGGTCCACACCTTTGGCGACACCGAGGACGTGCTCCGCTGCCCAGGTCATCGCTTCGTCGACGACCTCGACGAACTTCTCTGCGGGCGCCTTGCAGGTGGGGCATCTCTCCGGGGGCCTCTCTGCAACGACGATCTCTCCGCAAACCATGCATTTCC
>JBJEZZ010000056.1:0-2599 GCA_051887655.1 Candidatus Methanomethylophilaceae archaeon
GTGGACGTGTATACGAATATCATCCGATCACTCTAACGTGGCCTTCTTGAACAATGCCCTGTCCATGGACAGCGGGATGGTGGCGTCGATGCCCATCTTCCACGTGGTGCCTTCCGCGCTGGGATCCAGCGAGGAACCGGCGGCGCCGGGGATCCTGAGCATCCTGTCGGCCTGGAAGCGCGTGGCCACGGCCCACTCCACCTGACGGTCGTCGAAGATGTCTATGTCCTCGTCCACGACGATCACGTGCTTCATGGACGGGTGGCCGGTGAAGGCGGCCATGATCGCGTTCACGGCGTCTCCCTCCTTGTTCTTGGTGATCGATACCACACCGTTGAGCCAGCAGCATCCGCCTTCCGTGAGACGGACCGCGTGCGTGCGGGGGACCGCCTGCTGGACGGTCCTGAAGATCATGGGCTCCCTGGGAAGGCCCATGAACAGATAGTGCTCGTTTCCTCCGGGGAGGAGGAGCTGGAACATCGGGTCCTTGCAGGCCCATATCCTCTCTATCCTTATGACGGGCTGCTGCCTGACGTAATCGTACGTACCGGTGATGTCGACGAACGGACCCTCGTCCGCGGTCTCGAACGTTATCCTGCCCTCGAACACGTAGTCGCACTCTGAAGGCACCAGGAGGCCGTTGTCGCACTGTCCCATCTCCAGGGGCTTCCCGGTGGACCTCATGACCATGGACGATGCGATCCTCATCTCGTCCGCGTCGTACGCGGTGGATGTGGCCGCTGCAAGGAGGACCTCGGGCCTGTTCCCGATGCATATGGACACCTTGAGCTCCTCTCCGGCCGCCTTCGCGTTGTTGTACATCGTGAACAGATGCCTGGGGACGAGACGGACCGCTATGGAGTCCTTGTCCCTGATCATCATCCTGTGGAACGAGACGTTCCTCTTCCCGCCGTACTCCGCGACGATCACTCCGGACGATATGTAACGTCCCCCGTCCTCGGGGAAGTACTTGCAGATCGGGAGTGCGGTGAGATCGAGCGGGAGCTCGCTGTAACGGAACTCGGGGTCTGCGATGAGCGCGGTGTCCACGGGGTTGTCTATCGCGTGGATCATGTGCTTCACGATATCGGCGGGTGCGATGCCCATGGCCTTGGCGATCTTGTCCCTGGTGGAGAATATGTTACCGACGGCGACACCGCCGTTGAGGTCCTCGAACACGACCGTCCTGTCCTGATCGGCGGACATGATGGATGTCGCTCTCATCGAATCGGCATCCAGACTCTCTTTCACAACGTACTCTGAACCGTGGAGGTACTTCCTCAGGGACATGACGGGTCAATCGCATCGGTGGTATAATACGTGCGCGCCCGCGGACACTCACAGTCCCTAAATAATAAGAGGATAATCAGCACGAACATGTCCGTCAACATCGAGGATACCATCAGGAACTACGCACTTCAGAACGCAGTATTCTTCAAAGGGAAAGCTAACCCCAAGGCTGTCGTAGGGAAGATCCTCGGTGAGTTCCCCGAGTTCAGGAGCAGGTCCGCGGAGATCGTACCTCTCGTGAACTCCATCGTCGAAGAGGTCAACGCCATGGGACTCGATGCACAGACCGCAGCTCTGCAGTCCTCCGACCCGTCCCTCCTCGCCAAGAAGGAGAAGAAGGAGAGGACCTACGAGCTCCCCGTACTCGACGGCGCGGACGGACCCGTCGTCATGAGGATCGCACCCGGACCCTCCGGACCCCTGCACATCGGACACACCAGGGTATCCGTGCTGAACGACGAATACGTCAAGAGGTACGGCGGGAAGCTGATCTGCAGGTTCGAGGACACCAACCCCGAGAAGATCGATCCCGAGGCGTACGACATGATCCCCGAGGACCTCGATTGGCTCGGCATAGGGATCACGGATTACTACATACAGTCGGACAGGTTCGAGACGTACTACGACATCACCAAGAAGCTGATCGAGGATGGCCACGCATACGTCTGCACCTGCGACGCCGAGGACTGGAGGAAGAAGAAGGAGGCGAAGACCGCCTGTCCCTGCAGGGACCTCCCCGTGGAAAACCAGATGGAGCGCTACGACAGGTTCATGGCAGGGGAGTACGCGGACGGCGAGGCGATCGTGGTCGTGAAGACCGCCATCGACCACCCCAACCCTGCGATCAGGGACTTCGTCGCGCTCAGGCTCGTCAGGCACCCCCATCCCCGTGTCGGTACCAAATACATCGCGTACCCGATGATGAACCTCTCCGTGGCCATCGACGACCACCTCATGGGCATGACCCATGTCATCAGGGGTAAGGACCATCTCAACAACACCTACAGGCAGGAGTACATCTACGACTACATGGGCTGGAAGAAGCCTCACTTCTATCACTACGGACTCGTCAACATCCCCGACACCGTCCTGAAAACCTCGCTCATCAGGAAGAGCATCCAGGACGGGGAGTACTCCGGATGGGACGACGTCAGGACCGGTACCGTGAGGGCACTCAGGAGACGCGGTATCAGACCCGAGGCCATCAGGAGGTATTGGGTGGAGGCGGGTATGAAACAGGTGGACATCGAGTTCTCCTGGCAGAACCTGTTCGGTATGAACAGGGACCTCATCGACGGGGACTCCCACA
>JBJEZZ010000057.1:0-9993 GCA_051887655.1 Candidatus Methanomethylophilaceae archaeon
GCACTATGGCGACGGATCCGACGATCAGTGCCATCACCCTCATGGGCAGTCCTTCGGCCGTCACCGGGACCGACAGCATGAATGTATATCCCAATATGAACGGGAAATGCAGCGGGGAATCCAGATCGTGCACCGTAGCGAACACTATGGCCATTATCACCGCTATGTTCACAGCTATACCCAGGAACGGATCCAGCAGCGAGATGTATGCCGCGATCCCGAGCATGCATGTGAACAAGGTCATCACGCACACGTTCCAAACGGGCCTGACCGACAGGTCGCGCTGCAGCATCATGAGCGCTATGACCACTATCGCCACACCCACGAGGGAGTTCACCTCCCCGAACACGGCGGTCATGGCCGCCACCACCGCGCATATCGCGATGAAGAACAGTGTCCTGTTCACCAGTCTCTTCGTATCCATGCCCCACACCCAACACTTGTGGGATTTTAAATTATCTATTTCTGCAAGTACGGAGGCAAGTTTTATCAATCAAGCTTTAATCATGATTAACATGGAACGCACGGACAGCGCACGCGCACTGCTGGATGCCACGAGACGCCTGCTCACCGGAAGGGAGGACATAGACGGGATCACCACCCGTGCGATCGCAGAAGAGGCAGGTGTCAACACCGCGATGATAAACTACCATTTCGGATCCAAGGACGGTCTGATGAAGGCTGCGATAGAGGAGATGATAGAGAAGTCGTCCGAGGACATGTACGGCCACGACCGCGACCTGTCGCCGAAGGAATCGATAATAGGATTCATAGACGACATAGGCACCGATCTGACCAGATACGAGAGGTTCTCCAGGATCTATATCCCGGACATCCTTCTGAACGAGACCATCTCGCTCCCGGACAGGATACTGCCGTACGTATGCAGGATACTGCCGGACAGGAGCATATCCGACTGCAGGATGATCTCCTATTCCATCATATCCATATTCCAGCTGATGTTCTACCGCACCGATGCCATACACGCGTATTCCGGGATCGATCTCCGCGACCCGGAGACCCGCAGCGGATGGATACGCCGCATCGTGGACTCCTTCCTGGGGGTGTGAATCTTGGATGACAACGCACTGACGGAGTACATGGCGGGGGCCACCCGCTGTCTCGTCAGGAGGGCGCTCGTGAGATCGCTCCGGTCCCCGTCCACGGTATCCTTCATACTCAGGTTCTCCCGCGATGCGAAGAGGGCGTCCAAGATACGTTCAGGGTATCAGAGCAGGGGCATCCATGTGCCCGGATTCCTCATATGCAGCATAACCACGGACTGCAACCTCCGCTGCAAGGGATGCTACGCGGTGTCCAACGGCATCTGCGGTACACCATCCGGGGAGGAGATGACCGACGAAGAATGGGCCTCCGTATTCTCGCAGGCGAACGGGTTGGGGATATCCTTCATC
This sequence comes from Candidatus Methanomethylophilaceae archaeon, assembly GCA_051887655.1. GTDB lineage: Archaea > Thermoplasmatota > Thermoplasmata > Methanomassiliicoccales > Methanomethylophilaceae > SIG5. Next base: position 1,416 of record JBJEZZ010000057.1, read on the forward strand.
ATATTGGCGGGAGGCGAGCCGCTGATGCGTCCCGAAATCCTCGCCGAGGCAGCTAGATATAGGGACATGGTGTTCCCCGTATTCACGAACGGCACCATGATATCCGACGACACCTCGGTCTTCAGGGAGAACAGGAACCTGATCCCGATCGTCAGTCTCGACGGTAATAAGGAAGAGACGGACGAACGCAGGGGCAGGGGCGTATTCGACAAGGCGGTGTCATCCATCCGCAGGATGGAGAGGGATGGACTGTTCCACGGTGTATCTGTGACGGTCACATCGGAGAACATCGATTCGGTGGTGTCCGAGGAGTACATCTCGTTCCTGGAATCCCTGGGTACGCACATAGTGTTCCTGATAGAGTTCGTGCCCTCCGCGGGGACCGAACATCTCGCACTCGGTGACGGGAAGAGGGAGATGCTGGCCGGAAGGGTGTCCGAACTCCGTTCCACACACAGGAGGATGATGTTCATGTCGTTCCCCGGCGACGAGAGGTTCTTCGGCGGATGCATAGGCGCAGGCCGCGGGTTCTTCCACATAAACCCCTACGGAGATGCGGAGGCATGCCCCGCATCTCCGTTCCATGACGTGAATCTCAGGGAATGCAAACTGACGGATGCGATATCCTCTTCACTGTTCGTGAGGATAAGGGATTCGGAACTGATATCCCTCCCGCATTCCGGAGGATGCGCCCTGTCGGAGCATGCATCGGAAGTGAGACTGCTCACGGAGAAGGATATAACCGACGACTGAACTGAGGAGGATAGATGACGGTAAGGGAGACATTGGGCCCGTATCTGGAATTGGCGCGTCCCGCCGATGTGATCATCGGTATAATAGGTCTGCTCGCGGCCGCGTTCGTCGCATCGGGCACATCCTTCCCCGACCATCTCACCGAATGCGCCATCGTCACGGTCGCGGTGATCCTCTACATAATAGGCGGGAATTCGATCAACGACAGCGTCGATGCGGAGGTGGACGGTGTCGCACATCCCGACAGGCCGGTACCTTCGGGCAGGATATCGTCCGCATCCGCGTTCCGTTTCGGTCTGTCCTCCCTGGCGATCGCGTTCCTGCTGTCGTTGGTCACGACGGATGTCACGGTCATAACGATAGTTGGGATAGCGTGCGTCGCCATCACGCTCTATGAGACCGTCCTGAAGAAGAAGGGGTTCGTGGGGAACGTCACCATCGCGGCATTGACAGGTATGTCTTTTCTGTTGGGCGGCGCGATGGTACATAACATGGCCGCATGCGGCGTCCTGGCGGCCACCGTGTTCACCGTGACCCTGGGAAGGGAGATCCAGAAGGACATACTGGACAGGGACGGCGATTCCGCCTGCAGGAACACGCTGCCAATGCGCATCGGAACGGAACGTGCCGACATCGCCGCACGTCTGTCCTACGCGGCGGCCGTATGCGTATCACTATTGCCTTTCATTTTCGGAGATATGGGAATACTCTACATCACGATCGTCGCCGCCGACGCCATGCTCCTGGCGGCCGCATCCGGACGCTTCGGTACGGCCGGATCGGAGAGGATCGCCAAGTACTCGACGCTGGCCGTGATGGCCGCGTCGGTGCTCGGCATCGTTCATCTGTAAAGGGAGACGATATCGGGACAGCGCTCCTTCACGACCCTGACCATGTCGTCCACCCTCACCTTCTCCATATCGGCGTGGGAAGCGACATCGATCATATGATCGAGCATACCGTCCTCCATATCGACGAACCTCTCCTTGATCTTCCAGTTCCTCTGAAGTTCCTTCAGGATCTTCCCGCGCCATATCTCCTCGTAAGGTGCGAGGGCCCCCTTGGAATAATCCTTCTTTGCATAACACCCGGCAAGGGTGTCTCCTGCGTGCATACCGGTCATCAGCGCATGGTAGATGCCTCCGCCCGTCATGGGATCGATGACCCTTGCGGCATCGCCCACGAGAACGATACCGTCCTCCGCGGCGGATTCGAGACCGGGGCACAGGGACACCATCCCCGCCGCCACGTTGACTATCGCACCGCTCCTCAATCCGGGTTCGGATTCCACGAATCTGTCCAGGTAGTATTTGGGTGTCCTACCCGGTTCGATCTTCGTACCGAGGATGCCCAATCCGACGTTGGCGGAGTCCTTCCCCTTGGGGAATATCCAGGCGTATCCGCCGGGGGACACCGAACCGAGGACGAACTCGCAGTAATCGGGTTCGATGTCCACGCCGGTCATGGTGTACTGTATGCATGAATCGATGTCCTTCAGTTCCAGGGAAGTGTCTATCCCGGCCCATCTGGCGACCTGGGATTCGAAACCGTCCGCGGCCACTATGCAGTCGCATCCGATCTCCCTGGTCTCGCCCATGTACGATACCTTCACCCCGGAGATCCTCCCGGAACCGTCGCGGATGACGCCGGTGCATGCGGCGCGAACGGTCACCTCCGCACCCGCCTCGGCGGCCTGTCCGGCGACGAACTTATCGAAGAGATGACGGTCCAGGACATATCCGACCTCACCGTCCTTCCAGCTCTCGTCCACCTTCAGGCGGCTCCCGCCGACGGTACGCATGATCGTGCCGCGTATCTCGGACGAGATCCATCCGGGATCCGGTTCGATGCCGACCTCCCTCAGTCTCCTCTTGGAGACCCCTTCGGCACATCTGAGCGGAGCGCCGATCTCCGCCTTCTTCTCGATGAGGAGAACGTCCGCCCCTCCGAGCGCCGCATGTTTGGCCGCCAGGGATCCCGCCGGGCCGGCACCCACGACGACGATGTCATACCTGTCCTTCATGACCCGTGATGGCGCTCGGGGTATAATCCCTTGTTCTTCCTATACATGTACATGATGTTGGTAAGAGTGTTATCTTTTTATAGAAGTTCTAAATTATTATAGTAACTCGGGAGTCATCATCCCGAAAAGAAGTGATACAAGATGGCAAAGAAACAGTTCAAAGCAGAATCCAAGCGCCTGTTGGATCTTATGATCAATTCGATCTACACACACAAGGAGATCTTCCTCCGTGAATTGATATCGAACGCATCGGATGCTATCGACAAGATGAACTACAAGGCTATCGGGGACTCATCCATAGCCGTATCGTCCTCCGACTTCAGGATCGACGTCTCCGTCGACAGGGAAGCACGCACCGTCACCGTCTCCGACAACGGTATCGGAATGACCGACGAGGACATGGAGAAGAACCTGGGAGTCATCGCGCACAGCGGATCCCTCGACTTCAAGGAGAGCCTCGAGGAGGGCGCAGATTCCAAGATCATCGGACAGTTCGGTGTCGGATTCTACTCCGCATTCATGGTCGCTGACAACGTGAAGGTCACGTCCAAGGCCTTCGGAAGCGACAACGCATACTGCTGGGAGAGCAACGGTATCGACGGATACACCATCAAGGACTGCGAGAAGTCCGGATGGGGTACCGAGATCGTCCTCCACATCAAACCCGATACCGATACCGAGGATTACTGCGAATACCTCGATTCCTACCGCATACAGGATCTTATCAAGACATACTCAGACTACATCCGCTGGCCCATCCACATGGAGGTCGAATCCGGATCCTGGGAGGACACGGACGAGAAGGACGAGAACGGCGAACCCAAGAGGGAGTACGTGACCAGGACCGAGGACAAGGTCATCAACAGCATGGTCCCGGTATGGCAGAAGAAGAAGTCCGCCAAGGCGGACGAGGAGGCGAAGGAGTTCTACAGGAGCAAGTTCCACGATTACGACGCGCCCCTGTCCATCGTCCGCGTGAACGCGGAGGGACTCACCAGCTACAAGGCGATGCTGTTCATCCCCTCCAAGGCACCCTATGATTTCTACTCCAGGGAGTATGAGCCCGGACTGCAGCTTTACTCCAACGGCGTCATGATCATGGAGAAGTGCGCGGACATCCTGCCGTACTGCTTCCGTTTCATCCGCGGAGTCGTGGATTCGCCCGACTTCTCCCTCAACATCTCCCGTGAGGTCCTCCAGCACGACCACCAGCTGAAGGCCGTCGCATCCAACCTCACCAAGAAGGTGAAGGCGGAGCTGGAGAAGATCCTGAAGAACGACCGCGAGAAGTACAACGAGTTCTACAAGAGCTTCGGACGCCAGCTGAAGTACGGCGTCGTGGACGAGTACGGGGCACGCAAGGACCTCCTCACCGATCTGCTGATGTTCTACTCCTCGAAGAAGAAGTCCATGATCACCCTTGACGAGTACGTATCGGACATGGCCGTCGGCCAGGAGAAGATATACTACGTATCGTCGGACACCGTCGAACACGCAGAATCCCTGCCCCAGACCGAGACCGTCCTGGAGAAGGGATACGACATCCTCTGCATGACCGAGGACGTGGACGAGTTCGTGATGAGGGCCATCAACGAGTTCAAGGAGAAGCAGTTCTGCAACATCACCACCGACGACCTCGGATTCGAGTCCGAGGACGAGAAGAAGGAGATGGAGACCAAGCAGGAGGAATCCAAGGACGTCCTCGAGTTCGTCAAGGAGACCCTCGGCGACAGGGTCAAGGCCGTGAAGATCTCCTCGAAGCTGAAGAACCACGCCGTCATGCTGTCCAGTGAGGGCAACATCACCATCGAGATGGAGAAGTACTTCCGCGGACTCCCCGACTACGACGGAAGCATGAGGGCATCCTACGTGCTGGAGATCAACGCCGACCACGCCGCGTTCTCCGCGCTGAAGGATGCGGTCGCCAACGATAAGGATAAGGCCGCCAAGATGGCGGAGATCATGTTCTGTCAGGCGATGATCATCTCGGGACTCCCGATCGACGACACCGTTGGATACTCGGACAAGGTCTTCAGTCTCTTCTGAGGGACACCCTCCGGGGCGCTCCCGCGCCCCGCCGGGAACATCCCGAAACCCTTTCCATACCGCCGTCCGTGCTACATCTGGACGGTGAGGTTTTTCATACTGTAACACGATGGTATCCGCATGAGAGAGATGAGGATGAGATCCGCCGCCGTCATATTGGCGGCCGCGGTGATGCTGATATCCGCCGTATCCCTCGCCCTTCCGTTCTGGAGCGACGGCTCGGATGCCGCCGTCCCGGACGACAGCGGCTATTACGATATGCTGTCGCCGGACGGGAAGAGGATCTACGACGGTCTCGTCGCGAACGCCTCCTCCATAAATCTGGATGAGTTCGTCGTGAGTCTCGACAATGTCTGCAGCGAGGACACGGCGTCGCAGGCGTTCTGTGCGTTCAAATGGTCCAATCCGGAGTTCTTCTGGGTGAACAACATCAAGTACACACTCGAGAAGAACACCAAGATCACGATCACGACGATAACGACACTGGATGGGGTGCCGGACAAGAAGAGTGCCATAGAGGACATGTATTCGCAGATCGACACCGCGGTATCCGGATTCGTCACGTCCGGTGCGATGAGGTACGACCTGGTCAAAGGGTTCCACGACCGCATCGTGAACACCACCAGGTACGACACCGCCGCCGCGGCGGATGAGGATTCGAATCCCAACGCGTTCAACATCTACGGCGTGCTCGTGGAGGGGAAGGCGGTATGCCAGGGATACTCCATGGCCATGGACTATCTCTGCGGGATCGCGGGCATCCCCTGCATGAACGTCACGGGGAAGGGTGTCTCCGACTCGGGCAGCGAGAACCATATGTGGAACTACATAATGATGGACGACGGCCTCTGGTACTGCATGGACGTCACATGGGACGACCCTCTGGTATCCGACGGTTCGGACATGCTCCGCTACGACTACTACCTCGTCGGTGCGGACACCGTGACGTCCGGAAGGACGTTCACGGAATCGCACATACCGACGTACAGCGGTTGCCTGTCGGTCCTCGCCGGAGCGGTCCCGAAGACCTCGTCCGCGGAACCCAAGAAGCTGTCCGCCGAGGATTTCATCATCCGTCCCGGTTCCGAGGATATCACCGTCCTGATCGGGGATTCCGGCGACGGGGCGTACGTTTTACAGAAGGAACTGATCGATCCGTCGTCCCCGAACAACATCCTGTGGAAGATCGGATCGTCCGGCAAGGGTGCCGTCAGGGCAGGAGGGCTGATGTTCATCTTCACCGAGAAGGACCTCGAGACCCTGGCCGCCCATCTGACATCCGTAGGTGCGGACACCCTGACGTTCGATTCCGCCGTCGGGACCGTGTCCGTGGAACGTCCGCTGCTGTCCCCCATAGACCGTAAGATGTACACACCGTCGATCGAGGACGGGAACGGCACAGCATACACCGACCTGTCCGCGATATCCTCCGATCTCTTCGTGGAGATAGGTATCCCTTACGAGAAGGGATTCCTCGACATCGACATGCTGATCTTCGTCTGGGAGCTCGACGGTGACGGGAAACCGGTCCGTGTAGATACGGAACGCTGCGAGAACGGATATGCGGTGGCCAAGGTCGACACCCTCTCCGGATACTACGTCGCAAGCAACAACTACACCCAACTGTCCCCGATCCTTGTGGCGGTCATCGTACTGTGCGCGATCCTCGTACTGATCGTGGCGGTCCGTGCGATCGTATCCCGCAGAAGGAGGAAGAAGAGGAAGAACTCCAAGAAACACAAACACTGAGGGGCCACCCCTCGATCATTTTGATTTCGATCCCCCGACGGACCGCCCCGTCATGACGGGGTGCCGTCGGCCTCTTTTTGCATACGATAGAAAGACCCCCCGAACCGTCTGGACAGATCCCCCTACCCGTCCGAAGAAGATACGGCCGGAGAGACCATTTTCCGTTCAGGATCGATCGAACATTCATCGGACCCCATCGGACAAATGTCATATAGCGAATATTTTAGGTAAAGATATCTGCTTTATTTTTTATCGGAATAATTAAATAATCGTTATCTTTAATATTCAATCTGTTAAGTTATTTGCTTTACTAATTTGGATTTTATTCTAATTTAATCGATTTCCGTCTTACTTAATTGCGTCAGACGTTCGTCTGACAATTTTTAAATATCAATTATTGCAATTTACAATGCGGGATGGATGAGAAGGGACCTTTGAGAGCCGCACTCTATGTTCGTGTATCGACCGATGAGCAGGCTGCCGGAGGTTTCTCCTTGGATGCACAGATGTCGAAACTCAGGAACTACTGCAAGGTCCAGGGTTGGGACATCGCAGCAGAGTACTGCGAGGAAGGGGAATCCGGACGCAGTACCAAACGTCCAGAATATCAGCGGATGATGTCCGAACATGATATCTGGGATGTGGTCCTGGTCTACAAGCTGGACAGGATACACAGGAACAGCGTGAACTTCGCACTGATGATGGAGGAACTCGATCATCTCGGGAAGGACTTCTGTTCCGTACAGGATCAACTGGACACGTCCACTGCTATGGGGAGATTCGTACGTGACATCACGGAAAGGATCGCCCAGCTAGAGAGCGAACAGATCGGTGAGAGAGTGGCGATAGCGATGGACAAGAAATCTAAGTTGGGGGGCATAATCTCGCGTCTGCCCCTTGGATACAAGAACAAGAACGGAAGAAGGGAAGTGGACAACGACGAGAAGTACATCGTCAGGGCGATCTTCTCCATGTACAACAACGGACTCAGCATGGACAATATCGCGGATTACCTGAATGCCGCGGGTTTCAGGACCAAGAGCGGCGGCATATGGTACAAGTCGTCGGTGCACCAGATCCTCCGCAACCCCACCTATACCGGTGTGGACAGGCACGGAAGGATCTGCGGTGAGGCCATCATCGACCGTGACATGTTCGAGAGAGCTAACGGACAGTAAGGTCATGGCCGAAGGACGTCCGCGTGCGGTACTTTATGCGAGGGTATCCACCGATGAACAGGCGGAGGAAGGATACTCCCTGGCCGCACAGTTGGACGTCATGAGGGCATACTGCGACGTCCAGGACATGGACGTCGTGGAAGAGATCCTGGACGACGGTTATTCAGGGACCAATACGCGCCGTCCCGGATATACGAGACTTTTCGAACCCGAATTCCGCAAGACCTGGGACGTTCTGGTCGTCATGAAGATGGACCGTGTCCACAGGAACAGCCGCAACTTCATGGACATGATGGACTCCCTCAACAGGAGCCATCAGCAGTTCGTATCCACCTATGACAGGATAGACACCAGCACCGCCATAGGCAGGTTCACCATGGATATGATCCAGCGCATAGCGCAGCTGGAATCGGAACAGACCGGTGAGAGGACCTACATGGGGATGCGCGAGAAGGCGGAGGAGGGCGTCGGGATACTGGGATTCAACGCACCGTTCGGTTACGTCTTCAACGAAGACGGTATGCTGGAGACCGTGGAGGATGAGGCCGAGATCGTTCGGGACATCTACAGGATGTACCTTTCCGACGGTATGACCATGGATTCCATCGCGTACCGTCTCAACACGTCGGGAACGCTCACGCGCAAGGGCAACCCGTGGAACAAGTTCAATCTGCGTACGATACTGCACAACCCGATCTATGCGGGATACCTGCATTGGGAGGATGTGATCTGGAAGGGGGATTTCGAACCGATAGTGGAACCCTCCAGCTTCAACGAGGTGCAGTCCCTGATGGCCGCGAGGATCAGGAATCCCAAGCACAGGAACCCC
>JBJEZZ010000058.1:0-2509 GCA_051887655.1 Candidatus Methanomethylophilaceae archaeon
GGGACAGATCCGGTCCCGAATCCCTCCGCCGGGAACCGTCAGTGTCTAATACCGTCATCCGAATGCCAAGTACATGTGTATGAAAAAGGCGAATCCGAAGGCATCGGTGTGCATATCCAACGAGTACGGTACCCTCAGGGAGGCCGTCGTAGGTATCGGATCGGGTATGTACGGCAACGGCATCGGATGGGATGACGGCGATGCCGACACCAGGGCATCCGCATTCTTCGATAGGGAGAACGAGGAACTGGCATCCGTCCTGAAGGGGTGCGGCGTGGACGTCGTAAGGCCCGGAAGGTTATCCAAGGACGATATCGAATCCCTGTACGGGAAAGGCGCCGCGGATGCGGGATACAATCAGGCATTCCCACGCGACAACGTCTTCATCGTTGCCAACGACCTCATAGAGTTCGAGCTCCGCGATGCTTCCAGGAAGACGGACATCGCCGGACTGTACGGCATCCTTCAGAACAAGTCCAAGGACCCGGAGGTATGCTGGTACTCCACACCCCACTGTCCCCTCAGGATCACACCCGACGATTACCCCATGCTCAACGGAAGGGATTTCATCTATCTCGACAACAGGATCCTCATCGGACAGAGCAGGGAGAGGGACATCGGGACCAACTCGGAAGGATTCAGATGGATGAGGAACACGTTCGCGTTCCATGACGTGACGGCGGTGTTCCTGAAGAACGGACTCACCGATCTGGGTCAGGCGATGTCCGTACCGCGTCCGGGATTGGCAATCGTATGCAGGGACGGTATCGAGGACCTGCCCTCATTCATGAAGGACTGGGACATGATCGACATCACCCCGGAGGAGGCCCTTTCCTTCGCCGCGGAAGGGATCGCCGTCAGCGACAGCGAGTACATAACCGGTGTGAGCGAGGAGTTCGACAACGGACATGTGATCTCCGAGCTCGAGAAGAGGGGTATCAAAGTCCACAAAATCGATTTCCCCGCACACATGAGCTTCGGCGGATCCGTCAGAGCCGCCGTCCTGCCCCTCAGAAGGGAATTGGAATGAAACCATAGACGGAGGACGGACCGCGGTCCGTCCTTCGGTGTCTTTTGTGACGATCCATCTACATCTCCGTCCGGTACCGATCCGTCCATCGGCGTGGTCGTACATCTATAAACACGATATGACGGAAAGCCTAACGACGGGATGCCCTGACAGAGAACGAAGCTGTAGAGAAGAGATAGTGCTCCCGACGGGATTCGAACCCGTGTTGAAGCCTCGAGAGGGCTTCATGATTGGCCGCTACACCACAGGAGCGCAAAACTGGGTACACATACCCAATATTTAAAAGTTTTTATCAATGCGTTTCCGACCGCTGCGGAAAACACCGCAGCCAGCATCCCTGTCCGATCAGATGACCTTTCCGGGCCTTGATGCGGGAAGTCTCTTGTGGGACATCGCCACCACACGGGCCCTGATGCTCTGCACATTGGCGATCGGCAGACCGGTGATGGCCGCGATCTCCCTGTCCGTCCTCTCCTGCTCCAGACCGTAGAGGATCTGATCCAGCATGACATAGGATATGCCCATCTCCTCCTCGTCGGTCTGTCCTTCCCACAGACCCGCCGTGGGGGGTTTGGCGATGATCTCGTCGGGAACGCCGATCAGTCTGGCGAGCTGACGGACATTGGTCTTGTACATATTCACGAGGGGGAGCGCATCGCACGCACCGTCACCGAACTTGGTGAAGTATCCCATCATGAGCTCGCTCTGATTGGAGGTACCGAGTACGATACGGTTCATGCTCTTCGCACGGCTGTACAATATGGCCATCCTGCATCTGGCGGCGAGGTTGCCCCTCTCCAGTTTCGACAGTCCGCCTCCGAGGGCCTCCTCGAGCCTATCGACCGCATCCGTGATATTGATGATCTCGTATCCGGTCCCCCATTCCTTGGCCATGGATTCGGTGGAGATGCGATCCGTATCGGGAGTGACGTTGCTGGGCATGAATATCGTGTGCACACGGTCCGCACCCAACGCATCTACCGCGAGTTTCGTCGTGACGGCGGAATCTATACCGCCGCTCTGACCTATGACGACGCCGTCGCATCCGCTGGATGCGACATACGATCCTATGAACTGCTTAATCTCATCAACGTCATCCTGGGTAACACGCGGCAGCCTATCCGAGGTCATCGGACCCCACAATTACGATTGATGCTTAAAGGTTTTCAGCCGATGCAAACCTTATTTATACATACACACATCGAAAGGACATGAAGGTCGCATTGTGTCAGCGCAGATCGGTACTGAACGATGTGGATGCCAACCTGTCCTTGATGATGAAGGACATCGGAAGGACGGGGGCCGACATGTACGTCTATCCCGAGCTCTTCCTGACAGGATACGGGTTCGACCGCGGTTCCGTGGAATGCGGATTGTGCGACGCACTGAAGACCGTCGAGGACACATCCAAGGAGAAGGATGTGGCGATAGTCGTGGGTGCACCGGAATTCGAAAATGAGAGGATATACAACCGTGCGT
>JBJEZZ010000059.1:0-9851 GCA_051887655.1 Candidatus Methanomethylophilaceae archaeon
TATTGACCGATACCCTATGAGTCCGACGCTCCACCAGGCTGAGCCACCTCGGCAGGTGATTGAAATGGTTTAGTGGGTAAGGGGTTTATTCGACGGTAATATAATTACTCTTCGGTCTTCCCAGCGTCCTCAGCGGGAGCTTCCTCGGCAGGGGCCTCCTCGGCCTCTTCCTCTGCGGGCTCCTCGGCTGCGGGAGCTACCTTCTCCATGATGGATTCGGGCTCTCCCTCTCCCATGGACAGCACCTCGGTCTTGCGGATCTCGATGCGCTTGATGGGGATGACGACGCGGCAGGCCTTTGCGAGGTCCTTGGACATGTCGCCGGAGATGATCGCCTTGACGAGGTCGGAGAGGTTGGACTCCTTACCCATCTGGACGAGGGTCTCTGCGAGGATGCGCCTCATCGCGTCCTCCTGGGAGGCCTGGATGCGCCTGTCTGCGATGGACATGGGCTTGACACGGAGGACGAATCCGTCCTTGGTGGTGATGTCGACCACGTGGTCGGTCTTGGTCTTCTTCCTCCTGGTGAGCCTCCTGACGTACTCGCTGGTGAGCTCGTGTCCCATGAAGACGGTCTTGGCGTCGAATCCGTCGACGTCGGTGACCTTGAACTTGAGCTTGATGTTCATCTTGGAGTAGTCGCCGGTGAGCTCCTGGACGGTGACCTCGACGGTCCTTCCGAGAATGAACTCGGGGTCTGCGGAGGGAGTCTCTCCGATCTCTGCCTCGTTGAACATACGGGGTGCGCGGAGCTTGTACCACTCCTTCGCCTTCCACTTGTCCTTAACCTTACGGGATGCTCCTCTTGTCTTGGGTGCCATATGTAAGTCTCCTTATTGAAGGAGGGATTAATTTTACCTATATAATCGTTTGTCAAATTGATTAACATTACTTTACACAATGGCCAGCATACCATTATTTTTACAATTGTATAAATTTGATACAAAAATAATATACCACTTATATTTAAAATAAACCTATATCCCGAGGATACCGCGCCGATATGACGGGAACGATGGGAAAATCGAAAAGGAACGGTCCGCGGGAACGGCGGACGGTACAGAACAGAGAAAATAAGTTTGGGGAAGAGGGGTACGCGACCCCTCTTTCCGGTATCAGAGGGTCACGGGGACCTTGTGTGCCGAGAGACCGAGCTCCTTGGCGTCCATTCCCATCACGATACCGTAGAGCTGAGACAGGTGGAGGACGGGGATGCTGAATCCGAGGTCCGCCTGTGCGGTATCGAACTGGAGGTGGCAGAAGGGACAGACATCGATGATGTACTGTGCTCCGGACTCCTTGATGTTCTCCAGGTTGGTCTGGGTGAATGCCTTCGCGACGTTGGGGAATCCGGCCTTGACTCCTCCTCCGGATCCGCAGCAGAGGACCTTCTTCTTCCTGGGCATCGACTTAGCGCCGGTGGCCTCGATCAGGTCGTCGAGGATGTGGGGGTCCTCGGGGTCGTCGATCTCCTTGATCTTGCTGGGCTTGAGGAAGTGGCATCCGTAGAATGCGGCGACGGAGTAGTCCAGGGGCTTGACGACCTTGGACTTGATGTTCTCGATTCCGACGTCCTTGTAGAGGACCTCTGCGAAGTGCCTGACCTTGGTGGTGCCCTTGTACTCCATTCCGATCTCTGCGAGGATCTCGTTGACCTCCTTCAGGAGCTGGGGGTCGGAGTGGAGCTCGTGTGCGGCGTCGAAGAGGGAACCGTAGCATCCGTTGCAGATGGTGACGATTTCGAGGCCCTCCTTCTCTGCGAGTGCGAGGTTCCTTGCGGCCGCTGCGATCCAGGTCTTCCTGTCGAAGGACCTGATGACTCCAGGTGCGGGACAGCAGGATGCGTCGTTGAGGTCTACGAGTTCGATTCCGAGTGCCTCTGCGACCTTACGGGTCGACTTCTCGATACCGGGGTACCTGAGAGGCGCAATGCAACCAAGGAAAAATGCGTACTTAGCCATGAAAATCACTCCACGAGTTTGGCGAATCCGACCTTTGCGAGGATCTTGTCGAAATCAGCCTTTGCCTTGTCGTTCGCGAGGAGGGTGGGGGGAACCTCAGGGAGACCGAGCTCTGCCCTCATGGCCTTGACCTTGTCGTTGAGGTCGACGGTGTGACCGTACTTGACGAGGTTGGTCGCGGTCTTCTTGTGGGCATCATACATCTTGCCCTCCTGGACTGCGATGTTCCTGATGGAAAGGACGACATCGACGATCGGGACTCCGCGGGGGCACCTCTCCTCACAGGTGTAGCAGGTGGTGCACTGCCAGATATCTTCGCTGTTGAGGAGCTCGTCCTTGAGTCCGAGCTGTGCCATCCTCATGACCTTCCTGGTCCTGTAGGCGGTCTCCTTACCGGAGGGGCATCCTGCAGTGCATGTTCCACACTGGAAACAGAGCTTGACGTTCGCACCGCCGTTCGCGGCGATCTCGTCGTAGAATTCAGAGTTAGGCGTTGCCATGTTTGAGAGACTGAATTCACCATATATAATACTGGATGCAAGATTCAGTGTAGTATTATCTTGAAAGATAATACTCACACCATGCGTTTCTGCTGTATCGCGCGCAGGAGGCGCTGGACGCAGCGCGTCTCCTTCCGGTAGACCGCGTTTATGGAATGTCTGAGGGCGCCCTTTTCCGTGGCCGAACGCAGTTTGATGCCCCTGCGCATGAGCAGGAACTCATCGATGAAGAAGCTCTTCCCGGACGACACCAGGTCCTGCACCAGTGACACCTCCGCATCCACGGAGTACTCCTTGCCGATGCTGTCCAGATAGGCGTACGCTATCCTCTGCGCACCGTAACGGTACCTGACGTACGACGGACCGTTGTCCACATGGATCATGTCCATGGTACCGACCTCGGTCCAGTGGAACTCCTCCAGATCGAACAGCAGGACGGGGTCGTCGAGGATGATCACGTCCACCGTCCCCTCCCTGAGCATGCGCATGTTCATCTGGTCGTCGGAGACGATGAGTTCGCCCTTGATCCTCGTGGGGGTCATCACGGACATTATGAGGTCCTCCGTGACCGGCGTGCATGCGACGGTGAACTTGCGCGTCAGTTCGCATCTGCGCTCGGTCATATCCGCCACCTCCAGGATGCGCAGCGCATCGTCGGTCAGACATGTACCGTTCGGCGTGGCCTCCAGCAGCTTCACCCCGGTGCCCTTCTCCATGGATGCCAGATAGTTGTGCACCACCGGTGCGGATATACCCAACTTCTTAGCGGCCGCGTTCTTGCTGCCCTCGTCCCTGACGGCCGCCAGCACCTCGATCTGTCTCGCGGTGACCTGATGTCCGTTCACGGTCTGGGATGTCGTTACCTTGATCTCCACGATCCGCATTATGGCGGGATGGTTAATTTAACTTGCGACTGCTGGGTCATATCCTTTTTCCGCTATGTTTAATATCTGTTCAGCATACGGTCGTGCGATGGGATCATACGTTGGGACGTTCAAGGAGGTGGTCATCTCCACACTGCCGATTGCCGGTGTTCTTCTATTCATCCAACTGTTCATGCTCGAACCGGATTTCACCGACGTGCTGGTGTTCCTGGTGTGCGTGGCCATGGTCCTGTTCGGATTCACGATATTCCTCGTGGGCGTGGAGAAGGGCATCAACCCGGTGGGGGAGGCCATGGGTTCCGAGATCTCCAAACGCAGATCCAGACTCTTCATGGTGGGTCTGGTGTTCGCGATATCCTTCCTGGTCACCGTGGCCGAACCCGACGTGGGCGTGTTCGCCACACAGGTCACGGCATTGTTCTCCAGTCTCGACAAGAACGCCCTCGTCTACGCGATCGCGATCGGTGTCGCGGTGTACCTGATCATCGCCGCGGTGAAGATCGTCTTCCGTCTCAACATGAAGGTCCTGCTGACCATCGGATACGGCATCGTCATCGTGCTCACGCTCATGACCCCCGCCGAGTTCATCGGGATCGCATTCGACTCCGGAGGTGTGACCACCGGCCCCATGACCGTACCGATCCTGATCTCGTTGGGCATAGGTCTGTGCTCGATCCACGAGTACAGGAACGAACTCGACGGATACGGGATGGTCGGATTGGCGTCCATCGGTCCGATCATCGCCCTGCTCGTGATGGGGCTCATGACCGGGAACGAGAGCATGGCATCGTCCTCCGAGACGTACACACCCTACGTGTCCAACATCTGGGACAGGTTCATGGCCGAATTCATGGAATCCCTGAAGAGCGTGCTGATAGCCATAATACCGCTCACGCTGTTCTTCACCGTGTTCCAAAGGAAGGTGCTGTTCTTCTCCTGGCGTGCCGTCAAGAGGATGCTCTCCGGGATCACCATGGCGAGCGTGGGCGTCGTGATCTTCCTCACCGCCATCTATACAGGATTCATACCTCTGGCCACCAAGATAGGGAACGCATTGGCCGAGAACCCCACGGTCCTCATCCTGTTGGGATTCGTACTCGGATTCCTGGTGGCGATATCGGAACCTGCCGTGGCCATCCTCGCCGGCCGTGTCGAGGAATCGTCCGGAGGCAACATCGGGAGGAACACCGTCAAACTGGTGATATCCGCCGGAGTGGCCACCTTCGTCGCGATAGGCATGGCCAAGATCAGTTTCAACATCGATCTGCTCTACATCATCATCCCGGGATACATACTGGCACTCATCCTCATGTGGCTGGGTGACAACGATCTCGTCGGCATCACCTTCGATGCCGGTGGTGTGGCGACCGGACCAATGTCGGTCGCCATCATAGGCACCATGTACACCGGTATCGCAGCGACGAAGTACAGCGGGAACCTCGCCGTCATCAACGGATTCGGCGTGATCGCGCTGATCGCCATAGCACCCATAATATTCCTGGGCCTGTTCAGCATATACATCAAAACAATGAAGAGGAGGTCATCAGTTTGAGCGAACTTTCCGATACGATACTCGTGATAGGACTGGGAAGTCCGATAATGTCCGATGACGCGATAGGTCTGGAGGTCGCGGACGAGATAGAACGCATGGGATTGGACGGCGTGGAGACCAGACAGGAGCCCGTGGGGGGCCTCGACATCATCCCCCTTCTCTGGGGCTACAGGAACGTCATCATCGTGGATGCCATCAAGACCGAGCAGTACGAACCGGGGACCGTGATGTTCTTCGATCCCGAGGACTTCGACGAGACCATCGGCGATGCGTCCGCCCACGACATCAACCTCGCCACCGGCATGAGGATCGGAAGGGAGGTGGAACCGGATATGATGCCGGAGTCCGTGCGTTTCGTGGCGATCGAGGTGGAGGACATCCAGACCGTGCACGAGGGCATGACCCCCAAGGTCCTGGAGGCCAAACCCTCCGCGGTCAGGGCGGTGCTCCACCTGATCGACGGGTTCAGAGCTCAATCGAAGCGGGATTGAAACCCTTCATGGATTCCGCATCCCTGCCGTACATCGTGACGGCGAGGGAATCGGTGCGGATCACCTTCTCCGCCACACGTGCCAGATCCTCTACCGTGACGGCATCCAGTTCCGCGATGCGTTCGCCGAGGGTCTTCGGCGAACGTCCGACCATGTAGGACTGTGCCAGGTCGTTCATCCTGTTCCTGGTGGATTCGTTGCGTCTGATCAGCGACCCCTCCACCAGGTTCCTCGCCCTGTCCAGCTCCTCCTGCGAGACGCCTCCGTCCAACAAGGTCCTGTACGACGCACCGACCGTCTCTATCGCATCCAAGAGGTTCCCTTCGGTGGATGAGAAATATGCCGCGAACGTCGATGCGTCAGAACACTGGCCCACCGCATTGTACACCGAATACACCAGGGCCTTCTCCTCCCTGACGCTCTGGAACAGTCTGGACGACATCCCCGAACCCATCACCGCGCTGAGCAGGGAAAGGGCCGGCATGTCCGGATGGTTGGCTGGGAATGCGGGGAATCCCATCCCCACGTAGCACTGCTCCTCCTTCCTGGGATAATGGACGTATCTGCATCCGCACGCGGTCGGCACCGTCCTCCTGTTGGGAACGCCTTTCGGGAGCGTGTCGAAACGCTCCTCCGCCCATGCGAGAGCATCGGACGGATCGACGGCACCGCATGCGAACACAGCGATGTTGGATCCGACGTACTTATCGGAATGATATCTGCGGAGGACGGTCTCATCCATCCTGCCGACCGATTCGACCGAACCCGCGACGTAATGTCCGAGCTCGCTGTCGCCCCACATCGTCTCCGAGAAGAGGGTGTGGATGTACGACGACGGGTCGTTCTCGCCCATACCGATCTCCTGGATGACGATCTTCTTCTCCATCTCGACATCCTCCCGTTTCAGCATGGGATCGCACACGATGTCCGCGACGATGGATTTCGCGATCTCTCCGGAACCCTTGATGGTCAGACCGTAGAACGCCGTCATCTCCTTCCCGGTGAACGCGTTCAGTTCGCCTCCGGCACCCTCGATCTCCTTGGACATCTGGAAGGACGAACGGCCTCCGGCCGCCCTGAACACGGAGTGCTCCAGCAGGTGGGATATCCCCCACTCGCCGACGGCCTCATCGCGTGAACCGGTACCGACCGCCACCATATATCCTGATATACGGCAGTCATCGATGGTCTCGGTCACTACGGGGATGCCCTGTCCGGTCCTCTGCACGGTTATGTTTCCGCCCGACATGGGCCGAACATGTACTTCGGCCGTTAAAACAGATTCTCCGAACGGCCACGTACCGGATGTCAGATCTCGATCTGGGACGGGGAGAACTTCCTCATGCCCCTGACCTTCCTTCCGTACATGGTCACGGTCAGCAGATCGTCCCTGATGACCCTTCCGGCCACACGTGCCAGATCCTCGACCGTAACGGCATCCATCTCCGCCAGGCGTTCCTCCAGGGATGCGGGTCTCCATGTGAGCATGGTGTTGCGCGCGAGCCTGTACAGCCTGTCCTCGGTGGATTCCATCTGTCTGATGGTTGCCCCCTTTACGAGGTTCCTGGCCTTGTCCAGCTCCTCTTCGCTGACGCCGTCCCTGAGGACGGAACCGTAGACCTTTCCGGCGACCTCCATGGCACTGAGTACATTCCCTTCGGTGGACGAGAAGAACGTGGCCATGGATGCGGCATCGGTGTTCTGGTCGATGTAATTGTACACAGAATACACCAACGCCCTCTCCTCCCTGACCTGCTGGAACATCCTGGATGACGAGCCCGCTCCGATCACTGCGTTGAGCATCGAGAGTGCAGTCCTGTCGGGATCGTCGGCGGACAGTGCGGGGAAACCCATGCCCACGTAACAATGATCCTCCTTCCTGACGAAGTGCCTGTACGCACCCTCCTTCACCGTCGGCACCGTCCTCTTGTTGGGCGTCCCGGCGGACATGGGATCGAGATTCTCCTCCGCCCATGCGACGGCATCGGCGGGATCGACGTCCCCGCATGCGAAGACCGCCAGATTGGCACAGGTGTATCTGTCCTCGTAGTACCTGCGCAGATCGTCCGCAGTGAGACCCTCCACTATCTTCACAGTACCGGCCTCGTTATGTGCCAGCTCGTTCCCTCTCCAGATGGTCTCGGCGAAGAGGTCGTGTATGTACGACGACGGGTCGTTCTCGCACATGCCAATCTCCTGGATCACGATCTTCTTCTCCAGGTCTATGTCCTCCTGTTTCAGAAGGGGATTGCAGACTATGTCCGCCACTATGGATTTCGCGACGTCCTCGGTCTCCTTGAGGGTGACGCCGTGATACGCAGTCATCTCCTTGGCGGTGAACGCGTTCAGTTCGCCTCCCGCGCCCTCGATCTCCTTGGACATCTGGAACGACGAACGGGTCTTGGTGGATCTGAACACGGAATGTTCCAACAGATGGGACAGTCCCCAGATATCCTCGGATTCGTCACGGGACCCGGTGTTCACGGCGAGCATATATCCCGCACACCTGCAGCCCTCCATCCTGTCGGTCACCACGGGGATACCGCGGGACGTCCTCTCCATCGTCACATTTCCTTTTGCCATGCCACACCGATACTTGCGAATGCTTAAAACACTTCAGTACATAGGCCGACATATGGCGGATGTGAGGATTCGCAAATTCAAGGACCACGCATTCAAGAATGCCGTTGCCATCGTAGGCTTTCCCAGCATAGGACTCGTGAGCTCGATCGCTTCCAACTTCATGTCCAGGGAACTGGGCCTGGAACTCGTGGCGGGGATCGAGTCCCCCGACTTCCCCCCGTACACGGTGATCCAGAACGGGATCCCGATGCCACAGATGCGCATCTTCAGCGGATTCAGGGAACCCCAGGACGAGGACGACGGCGGTATCGACTGCGAGGACATCGCGATAATAACATCCGAGTTCGTGCCGAAGGTGGAGCACATGTATCCGATCGCGATGGCGCTGTTGGATTGGTTCGAGGAGAACGGCATCAGGACCGTGATCACCCTCGACGGCATCCCGCTCTTCGCACCGGACGAGTACGAGATCATGGGTTCCGGTTCCACGGACAGGGCCAGGGAGATCATGGAGAGGTACCAGATAGAGCCGTTCAGCGACGGCATGATCCGCGGCATATCCGGAGTGATGCTGTATCACGGATCGCTCAGGGGTCTGGACATCATAACGATACTGGGTTCTGCCAGGTCCGACATCCCCGATCCGATAGGTGCCGCCAAGCTCCTGGAGCCCATACAGAGGATGATCCCCGAGATCAAACTCGACATGGAACCGCTGTACCAGGAGGCATCGGACCTCAACAGGCGTCTCAGTTCTCAGACGGCCCCGCCCGAACCGGACAATAACACAATATTATACGGATGAACGATCAAATGCAGTTAGTTCCCAGCGAATTCTTCGTGACCTCAGGGTCCGCACTCAGCCCCGTATCCGACCTCAACGCATTCGACCTGGCCCTCCACAGGGCAGGGGTGGCGGAACAGAACCTCGTGGCCGTATCCTCGGTGATCCCCGACGGTGCGACCGCCGTGGAGTACCGCCAGCTCCCCATGGGCGCGGTCACACACTGCGTGCTGGCACAGATGAGGGGAAGGGGAGGCGACACCATCTCCTCCGGGATCGCGTACGCGTACAGGGAGGACGGGTACGGAGGATATGTGGCCGAAGGGCACATGTTCGGATGCAAGGAGGAACTGGAACTGGAACTGAAACGCAAGATAGACGAGATGGCCCGCATGAGGGGCATCGTACTGTCCGAACCCACGATAGTATCCGAAGAGATCAAGGTACCAGAAGGACAGTACGGCTGCACGGTGGCGACCCTCGTCTTCTGCAGCTACAGGGGCTGAGATGTACGCCATCGTCGGATGTCCGAACTGCCGCCGTACCAGGATGATCGACCTGTCCAACGCCACCAGCACATGCCCGTACTGCGGGAAGAGGTGCACATCCGACAAGCTCAACATAAGGTTCAGCCACGAGGACCCGTCCGTGGTCAGGGATGTCATGCAGGGCAACAGGAACGTACCGGAACGCAGCAAGGGGGAGGATGCGGACCCCATGGACGTGCTGGCCTTCCGCGTGTCCCACTGCAGGGACGTCAGGGAGAAGATGTGCATCATCGTCGCCGGACTGTGCGACATCAAGGGAGAATTCACCGAGGAGGATGTGGAATCCCTCGTACCCGGAAAAGGCAAGGCCTATCTCAAGATCATGCTGGACGAATGCATGGTCCACGAGACGAGATACGGCCGTTACACGGAATGATCATGCACCGGATATCAGGTCCACGATGTACTGCTGGAATGCGGAGGACGAACACACGCAGAGTGCGAGAACCCCTAATGCCAGCACGACGATACCCATTACGAACTTTCCTTTGCTTCCCATTGACGTCACCTCGGCAGATCGTTGCGGACGATACCGTTGGACCTCAATA
>JBJEZZ010000060.1:0-2707 GCA_051887655.1 Candidatus Methanomethylophilaceae archaeon
ATCGAATTCGTCGATAAAAATGAACGAATTGTCAATCAATTTAGAATCGTAAAGAGAATAGCGACCGTTCACTATGGTGTCGTGAGTACTCACGAACTTTGCCATACTCATAAGGAAAACCTGTTTATCATCGGTGAAGACGGTGGGATAGAGTTTGGGGACCCATTTCCATTCGCGTTCTTCGGTGACGATGCGTTTTCTTTCCTTGGGATCCCTAGAAAGATATTCTAGTTTTCCAACCAATGCTTTTCTAAAAACACCTTCGAATTCCCTGAATTTGGAGAACATCTCCTTGTACGCTTTGGCCGATTCGTCTATTTCACCAAGAGAGCTGATAAGATCGTTCAACTCGGTGATTCTTTTCTCACCCATGATGGATCTACAGTTCGTCTTATCGGGGGCACTGAGAAGAGGATAGTTCTTGAGCAGCATATTCGCCAAAGAATCTACCATCATCACCCTTTCGTCGTAAAGGTCACCTATCCCATATTCATCGAAACTTTTTCTCAGCACATCCTCTGCGGGTTCTTCAATATTGATAGGCAGATTCTTCTTTAATGTAGTAATAAAGAATATCTTGCGTTCGCCGCCGCTTGCTATGTAGTCGGTAATAAAGCGAATGACGCTTGTTGTCTTTCTGGAACCGGTAGGCAAAACCAGTGACAGGAAATTGTCTTTCGTCTGCTTCTCATCACAGAACTTTTGAAGAATCGATTCCAAGGCCTGATCGGTTTCAACGATTCCCGATTCAGCGGAAGTAGGGAAGGAATTCAAAAGGAACCTCTTCGCATCATCGGTGTTTTGGTTAGTATCGATGGAGACAAAGTCGAAAAAGGCCTTGATTTTCTCCGGGATCGTAGCCTTATTGCCCTCTGTGTAGTTTTTGATGTATTTGTATACTGTCGGCCTAGATATGCCAAATCTGCGGGCTAGTTCGGATATATCTACTCCGATTTTCGAAATAATTTCCTTCATGCTTGTACAATATTTGTTCTAGTTTATTAAGTTTACACTGTTATAGAATTTCAATTACATAATGTGTAAACATGCTTTTTTTTTGATGTGTAAATAGTTTCAAAACTAATGCTGGATTACGATTTTTTCAGTTTTTGAGAAGGGTTCTGAGTATCCACCCTTCCATCACCGCATCGTCCACCGCCCGGTGCCTCATCACCTCCAATCCCATCGGATCCTCGGGACACAATGCCCTGTAAGCATCTATCGACCTGATCCACTTGTTCGGATAGTACGATTCCTCCCTCTCCCTCAGCAGCCTTTCCTGAAGCGCCCTATCCGGAATCATATCCTCCTCCGCCAGGGAATACACCCTCTTCGTCGCCAGTTCCATGATATCATATGGAACGGAACACAGTTCCTTCAGGTTCCGCGGCTCGTGATACAGGAACTTCCCGAAATCGAAAGGAACGTTGTACGAGGTGACCTCTCTTCCGGTGACGATCGCCCTCACCTCCGCGGCAACCCTCTCCACATCCTTGGAAGCATTCAGGGTATCCTCCATTCTCAGATTGGAATTCCTGTAGATCCAGATCCCTTCCGAACCATCCGGGTTCACATACTTCCTGTCAAATTCGACAATATCGGAATAACGGATTATCTCGGAATATACGGGTTTCACGGAACCTTCCTCCAGCTCCGCCATCCCTATCTCCAGCACCCTGTCCTTCGGATAACCAGAAAGACCCGTAGTCTCGGTATCGATGATCAGAACCATAAGAAATCAGAATCTTCCCAAGGCCTTCTGGTACAGGAATCCCTTGTACGGAGCATCCTCATCGTACAGGATGGAATCCTCATCAGGCTTCCAATCCGGATTCAGCTCCTTGAACGCGGCCATGAACTTCTCCTTCTCCGCATCATCCACGGTCATCCAGAACCTTATGTCCGACACTTCCTTCCTTCTGTAATCGGAATAGTACACCTCGGCCGAGCTCCCGTCCTCTTTCCCGTAGTACTCCACCATCTCGTAGTACTCGTCGTCGTCCGGATCGATCTCGTCATCATCCAAATCCTCGGCTTCCGCGTAAGTCTCCTTTCCTTCGAACTTCCATTCGTTCTTCAGGATCAGCATCGCCGTCTTGAAATCCTCGGGGGCAATCCAGATAATCTCGCTCAGCTTCTCGGTTCCTTCCATTCGGTTACACAATACGGCAACTGTCTTTTAGTATCTCCGCCGGGGGAACCGGCGGAGACAGGGTCATTCGCCGCAGAATACCGCGACAACCTCGTCCGGGGTTATCCTCCGTATGGCCGATTTCCTCCACTCCGATGATATGCACACAGTAGCGAACCTCTCGCCACCCGATTCTATGACGAACATGTCGCCGGGCATGAGGAACTGGTTCAGCGAGACGAACTGTCCCTGCCGCAGCATCTCTTTCTCGTAAGCGGTGAGCTTCGGAACGGTGACTCTCCTGCACGGTAAAGGGACGGTCACGGGGACACCCCCGTGACCGGGAGAATAACCTGCCGCAATATGCCCGAAGTACAAAGACGTTCTATCGTCTTGAGACGTGGTCTGATGCCACAACATATCTTGAGACGCACTCTTGAGGTGCAAAGATATTCAGGCGGCAGGGCGGGACGGAAGTCCCGCAGGGTACACATCGACGCGGAGGTTTTTAAAACATCCGAAGGAAGGGATCCGCGACACGGCACAAAGAAGGGATGGGATGCACTTTCCGCCGAT
>JBJEZZ010000060.1:2807-9835 GCA_051887655.1 Candidatus Methanomethylophilaceae archaeon
ATCGGGAATCGGAAGCATTCCCGATACCTTTCCGTCACGTACCCTTTCCGTCAGCTCCCTGTACCTCGTAAGACGTTCCGGGATCTCGTACCGGTGCTTCTCCCTGCTCCTGCCCCTGAGGTAGTCCTTGAGGGTGGTGACCTTTATCCCCCACTCCCTCGCGCACTGCGGCACGGAGTAACCGGAAGCCGCCATGAACCAAAGCTCGGTCTCGGTCTTGACTGTCGTGGGTTTCCTCTGAACGATGATCTTCTTCCTGTCGTCGAACACCTCATAGGGTTCCAGCCTGACAAGGCCTTTCGGAAGATTGGGGAGATCCTCCTTTATGGCAAAAGCCGCGGGCCTCGCCACGTGGAATCCCTCGTCCATCTTCCTCTGCAATGAATCCGATGTCTTCTTGTGGGTGAGCTTCACCTCGCGTTTGTTCAGTTTTCCGAGGATGGCCGTGGTCATGTCGCCCATAAAGTCGTCCGAAGTGGCCCCCATGTCCGCGAAGACCAGGATGGTTTTGGGGATCATCTCCTTCAGAGCTTCAAGCTCGTCGTTCCTGGAGAACCTGGAGGAATCGTAAGCAACCGCGAGGTTGATCTTCTCCACGTTGCAGAACAGGACCATCTGCGACAGCATCGGCCTCATCAGTGTGGTGCCGGTGTGGTCCCCCTCGTTGAACACCTTTGCAACCTCCACGCCCTTCGATTCGCACCATCTCCTGCATGATGCGATCTGAACGTCCAGCGATTGGCCCATTGTCTGTTCATCCGTCGAAACGCGGGCATAGATGACCGCTTTCTTCCCCTTGAAGTCGATCTCGGTCATTCCTCCCCACCTCTGTAGTCGGGGCAGGTCTCCGAACAGGAGCAGGAACGTATCCCGCCCTTGGCCGTGCAGAGCATCACGGGAGGGGCGCATCCTTCGGGGATGCGGAACTCTTTGCCGTCGGTCCTGACGAATATCGGGTAATCTACTTCCTCGACCATGCAGTAGCCGCAGGTCCCGCAGGCACCCAGCTCGACGGGGTATGTGGCAAGGCCTTCGTACGGATCCGTCATTCCTTCGCCTCCAGGAATCCTCCGATCATGGAGAACAGCTTCTTCTGACAGTCCTTGCAGAGGTAGAACAGGAGTTTGCTCTCGTTCTCGGGATCGATGGTGTCGTTCCAATATTTCCCGTCCTTCCCGCAGCGGCGGCAGTTCATTGGTACCCCTCCAGCTTCCTTCCGGGAACATCTGCCGGGGAATACACCGACCTGGTCTGCTGAGACAGGATCAGTGCGGTCAGTTCCGAATCCGCTTTCACCAGATTGGCTATGTTCTCGGAGTTCCTGAGTATCGCATCGGAGGTCCTGTCCTGTACCTCGATGATGCGGTCCACCAGCACCAGGAGGGAGTCTATGCGCCTGTGCGCGTCCGAACAGGACGTCTTCGCTTCCGACGCATCCGCCTTGGCTTCCAGGATGTACCTGTCGAAGTTGTTCACGATGTCCGCTCTGACGAGGTCCCTGTCCTCGTTTATCACCAGCTCCGCTTCGGGATGTCCCTTGGATCCGTCGGCGTAGAATCCGGTATCGGAATGTCCGTTGGGAAGAATCGTAACCAAGGGAGAATCGGGGAATGCGAGCTCTATCTTCGAATTGCTGTCGAATTCGGGGTCGGTGAGCATCCAACCGTATTTGGCGAGAATCGAAGAGACCCTCATAGCCCTCCTGCGGAACACATCCACCAACTGGTCCCTGGTCTGGAACTTGGCGGGGTCGATGAAGATCCTCGCGGGCCTCAGGGAGAAGGACAGGTTACCTGTGTTGATTCCCCTGCGGAAGTTGAAGGTGATCCTCTGCCCGTCGATGTCGATCTCCCCGGAACGGTTGACCGCTCCCGGTGTTCCGTGCTCGGGTTTCCATCTCCCCACGTTGAGGTTGCCTATCTGAATTTCATCGAAGGATCCTTCCTTCGAGACAGTGAGGCTCATGCTCCCGTTGAGGTGTAATGCCCCGTACCCGTCGGGACACTCCTTCGCCACCACCACACCGTCCAACGGGTAAGGCGCGGGGTAGATGGGGCTGTCGCCGGTAGCAACGACGCTACTTTTGGCACCGTTTTTTGCACCCGCCCTCTTCTTTTCCTTATAACACATAACCCCCGGCTCATACGTTGCCGGAGAGACATCTCCAGGCAGTTTGCGGAGGTACTGCATCTTCACCAGTTTGGAGACGATATTGTACAGCGATCTCCTGGAAATCGAGAACTTTCTGTTCTCTTCCAGCCAGATGCCTGCCATGGGGATGTTCGACACGCCGTTCTTGGCGGTGAAAGCTTCGAGGACCTTGCGGTCTTTCTCCGTCAGTCTCAGCGACATCGGCAGGACCTCCGAAGAGGGACGGAGATGGCAAAGTGCAGTGTTTGGTAGCCCCTGTTACCAGGGGTTACCGGATCTTGCACATCCTCACGCGCGCGGCTTTGAATTAAGGGTGCGGTAGCCCTCTCGATGCTGTGCAATATCTGTGCATCCTTTCCTGTGAGGACGATGCCGCAGATCTCGCCCCCGAGTTCCACGGACCAGGTATATCCGTGCATCCTCACGAGGTCCACCGCACCGATGTTCAGGTACAGGCGTCCGACGAGTTTTTCGGCATTGTCGGAGTAGAACGATCCGATGTTCGGGTCGTAGCTCTCGAACCAGAAATCGCCCTTTCCCGAAGGCTGTTCCTGAACGGGATTCTCGTAGCCTCCCGTCATGGCTATGCGTTCGATAATCAGTGCATCGGGATCGTCCCGTAAGCGGTCGCATCCCTTCCGTTGTGTGTTTTGATGTCCCAAGTTGTTACCAACCTGAGCCTAGCCAGATCATTCGGTTCATCGGATTTGGTGCATTTTCGGCAAAAAGATGCGGTTTTCGGATTACACGATATCTACGTAGATGCACCCTGCGACAGGAGCAGGGTCCACATCACCATGAACAGGGTGGAGGGATTCAACACCCACATCCGCTGCAGGACCAACCTCATCCTGGACCAGAGGGAGGTGAAGAACCTGATCAGCAGGCTGAAGAAGGACACCGGACTCCCGTACTGCGAATCCAACCCCGTGCTGGAAACGGACATGTACGACGGCGGTGCCAGGGTGACGGTCGTCGGATATCCGCTCAGTCCCAAAGGGGATTCCGTGGCGATAAGGAAGCATTCGTCGTCGCCGTGGACCCTGTCCAAACTCGTGGCCAACGGTACGTTGGACCAGGACACCGCAGGTATGCTGTCGTTCCTGGTGGAGAACAGGTCCACCATCATCGTCTGCGGTGCCAGAGGCGCCGGTAAGAGCTCGCTGCTGTCCGCACTGATGTTCGAGTTCCCGCTGTCCCAGAGGATACTGACGATAGAGGACACGATGGAACTCCCCGCGAAGAGCATGAAGGATGTGGGGTACAAGGTACAGTCCATGCTGATCGACGACAGGATGTCGGGGGATGCCGCCTCCCGTGCACAGGATGCGTTGCGTGTGGCACTCAGGATGGGAGAGTCCGCGATAGTCCTCGGAGAGGTCAGGGGGAGCGAGGTCTCCACCCTCTACGACAGCATGAGGACGGGAAGGGCCGGGAGTTCGATCCTCGGTACCATGCACGGGGATTCGGCCAAGACGGTATACGACCGCGTGGTCCACACCATGGGCCTCCAGCCGGAGGAGTTCCAGGCCACCGATTTCCTTGTGACCATGGGAACAGTCAGGAACAGGGGCAGTCAGAGGGAATCGAGGCACATGAGCGAGTTCGTATGCACCACCGACGCACCCGGAAGGTTCCTCGACATGACCAACAGGAACAACCTGGCAAGATCCGTGCCCATGAAGAGGATCCTGTCCGTCACCGGAATGACCGTCTCCGACCTGAAGGACGAGATCGCGGTGCGCGGAGGCATGAGGAGGATACTGGCGGATGCGGGTATGACCGAATCCAGATTCCACGGTCCCGAATGGATCGTGGCCGCCAACGAGTACCTGTCCAGACAGTACGGGTGCGGGGTCACGGACAAGGATGCCATACTCGCGGGATTCCGCGAATTGGTGGCATCCGCCGCGAGGAAGGAGTGATATCATGATGTCCAGGAGATCCGGGAAGAAGGAGAGGATCGTGGCATCGAAGTACCTCAACGAATCCTCGTCGGTCATAGCCATGATGTCCGCCGTCATAACCTCCGGCGGTTCGTTGGATGCCGCGGTGAGGAAGGTGGCCGCCGACGGTCCGAAGAACACGGCGAAACTGTTCGGGAGGATCGTCGCGGATGCGGATTCAAGGTCGTCCCCCGACATCAGGGCCGCGGTGCTGGATCTGATCTCCGCCTTCCCCGAGGAGCTGTCATCCTTCAGGAGGGCGATGTTCATGACCGTATCCGCCTCGGATGCGAAGACCGGCGAAGAGAAGATCCGCATCATGGGAGAGGCCACGGTCGCATCCCTCGACGGGATCAAGAGGGCCGGCGAAGGATACATCTCCAAACTCCAGTTCCCCTGCACCGCGGTGTTCGGTATCGGGATCATGGTCCCGATGATACTCCTCTTACTGGCGCCCATGCTCAACATAGGCGGCATGTTCTCCATGCCCGCGGCCATCAACGAGAGGACGATCAGGATGACGATCCTGTTCGTCGTACCCCTCTGCGTACTGTCCGTGATACTTTCGATAATGGGCAGGAACCCCTTCATGGAATCCTCTTCCGACAGGAAGGGTTCGGCATACGTCCTCGCCGCAGTGACATCCGTTCCGGTAGCGTATCTCGCGGACAGGATGGGGCTGGGTCTCAGGGAGACCGTCACACTGTCCGTCGTGGTCGGCTCCGTGTCGGTCCTGATCGCCATGAGCGGAAGGATCTCCGCGGAAAGGGCCAGGGAGAAGAAGGCCAAGGCACTGAGGGGCGTACTGTTCGATCTCGGCAACAGGATGGTCACCGGGGAGAACTTCGATTCCGCTCTCGTGTATGCCCTGTCGGAGAGGAAGGAATGTTCGAAGATCGCCGAGGCCCTCGAGAGGGAGTACGTGCTCTGCAGGGGCGACGTCGAGGCCGCGGTCAGGAGGTGCATCTCACCCTATTCCTCGGAGATATCCGACGCCCTGTGCAGGATATCCGTCTCGTCGTACCGCGACATCCGCGACGCGGGAAGGATGGCCACCGCACTGGCACATCAGTTCCAGAACGAGGATCAGATCCGTGATTCGATGCGCAACAAGCTCAGGGGCATGACCGACATGATGAACGGCACGGCGGCACTGTTCGCACCCCTGATCCTGGGATTGAGCATAATGATGATGTCCCCGCTGGCACAGGTCGCGGGGCCGTTGGACACCACATCGACGTACATCACTGTCTCCGTCTACATCGGAGAGCTTGCGATATTGATCTCGCTGTTCACGTCGCTCCTGTCCGACAGGTTCAGGGCCGTGGACATCATCCGCAAGGTATGCGCGGTCCTCCCCGTCGCGATGGCCGTGCTGTACATCTGTTCGTCATTCGTGATCTGAACACAGAAACCCATTCTGCGATACCGCCCTCCGTACGTCCCGAACGGACGGACGGAGGACACATCCTCCTAATCGGCGCTCCTGTTGTATCCGCATATCCCGTATTTCAGTACCCTTTCCAGTTTGTCCATGACACCGCCGACCCCCGGGTCGTGCTCCATGAACAATCCTGTAGCGGCCGCATACGAGAACATGATCAGATATTCGGCCATGAAGTCGAAATCCGGATAGATCTTCTTTATCGGTTCGTAATCGTCTTCCAATATCCTCTTCAGAACGATGCTGACATTGCCGTATCCTTTGTAGAATCTCTTACCTCTGCTCACGAAGAAGAGATATGCTCTCGCGGCGTCGTTGTTGGATTTCAGATATCCGCAGTAGGCCTTCCACATCTTCACGGCGTAACGGTTCACGGATTCGATGTCCGGTTTGGCAGGGACCGGGACCCTCTTCAGAACGAGTATCAGTTCGCGGCATACCTTGTCGAAACATGCCGACATCAACCCCTCTTTCGTCTTGTGGTATCTGAATATCAGGGACTGCGAACATCCGATATCGGAAGCAATCTGTCCCGTGGAAAAGCCATCCCCCTGTCGGGAAATTCTGCGAATCGCCGCTTCGACAATCGCATTCTTTCTGTTCGCCATGGTAAGATACGTCAGAATTTCGGCGGATATAAAGAAAAGGTGTTCAACCACTCACCTCAAAAAAGATGCTGGCAACCCATCCATGGGTCAAAATGTCGTAAAAAGGGGCCGTTTTCGCCGACCGTTCGTACTGGCCGGCGGAAAGGCGTTCCCGACCCCCTCATCCTGGTCGGATGTCCTTTCGGGACATAGCCGTGCCGTACGGTCGCGGCATGTCGGAGACCCGTATCGCATTCCGCCGGAACGGTACGGGGATATGCCGGTCACGGACCGTGTTACAGTCCCCCCCCCCCGATACGATTGCGACGTATCATCGGCACCGCCGTCCGGATGGTAAACTGTTTCTATGTATCATCCATAACGGGATATATGGGCCCGAGAGGTTTCAGAGCCGTCATAGCTTTCTCGTCATTGGCAGTGCTGGCACTGTTAGTGTCGGCACCGTGGGCCCTGCCGTACGGATACGTGAACGGCCTCTCCGGACATCCGGGAGTCATAGATTTCCAGTACGTCTGGAACGACATGGATCCCTTCCCGGCCGCGGCGTATTGGATCGGGGACGTGCTGTGCCATCAGCAGGCCGAACGCTCATTGTCCATGAACGGTTCCCAGATGCCGATATGCATCAGGGACCTGTTCATCATCGCCGGCTTCGTGACCGGATGCATGGTCTTCCTGATCCGCAGATACGAATTGGACGTACGCCGCACCGCGATCCTCTTCGCCGCAGCCGTGTCGATTTTGTTGGTGGACCATACATATCAGTGGCTCGCCGGCGCCGATATACCGCTCACCAGAGCACTCACCGGTGCCTTCGTCGGAGTGGCATCCGCGTTCCTTCTGGAGCTGTGTATACAGGTACAGGAGCGGGGGACGAAT
>JBJEZZ010000061.1:0-9721 GCA_051887655.1 Candidatus Methanomethylophilaceae archaeon
AGGTCCCTGATCTTGTACCTGACGAGGGGGAACGCCTCCTTGCGGAGCATGGTGACGACCATCTCTCCCTTCTGTCCGGGCTCCAGGACTTCTCCGGTCTCGGGATCCAGGATCTCGACGTACATGATGTCGGCGGGGATGTGGATACCCTTCCTCTCCTCGCACTCGGTGAACATGGGTCCTGCCTGCTCGGAGGTTCCGTAGACGTCGTAGGCCCTGATGCCGGTGGCGGTCTCGATGCGCTGCCTCATGCCTTCGGTCCAGGGTTCGGCTCCGAGGATGGCCTTCTTGAGCTTGGTGTCCCTCCTGAAGTCGATACCGAGCCTGTTGGCGACGGTGATCATGTGGATGAGGTAGGACGGGGTGCACGCGATGGCGGTCACGCCGAGGTCCTGCATGAGCTCCAGCTGCCTCTCGGTACCTCCGGTACCGGACGGGAGGACGGTGGCTCCGACCGCCTCGGCACCGTAGTGGAGTCCGAGACCTCCGGTGAACAGACCGTATCCGTAGGACACCTGCATGATGTCGTCCTTGCCGATACCGATGGACGTAAGGGACCTGGCGAGAGCCTCGGTCCAGTATCCGATATCGTTCTGGGTGTATCCGACCAGGGTCGGCTTCCCGGTGGTACCGGAGGACACGTGGTACCTGACCACCTCGGTGTTGGGGACGGTGAAGAGCTTGGTGGGGTAGAAGTCCCTCAGGTCCTGCTTGTACATGAAGGGGAGTTTGGCTATGTCCTTCAGGCAGGTGATGTCGCCGGGGAGGACTCCCTGGGCCTTCATCTTGTCGTGATAGAATTGATTGTTCTGGTATAGGTTGTCGACGAGCTTCTTGAGACTGGTGTACTGCATCTTCTTGAGTTCGTCCTTTGGCATGCATTCGATCTTCTCGTTCCAGTACAATAGTGCACCTTCTTTTATGATTGAGGCACACAATGATACACTCCTATATCTATTGAATCTAGGGATTGTTTTAAAGATTAAAGGAATGGGTGTTTCGGACACCCTATTGTTTTAAAATTTATCATTATATGCATTAGCGTCAGCGTGTGACGCCTTTTTTGGCCATACCCACCGCGATCTTGATCATCTTCTGCATGCAGGGTTCCGCGTAGAAATCCTTCCTTAGTGTGAGAGCTTCATACAATGCGTCCGGATCCTTGTCCTTCAGATCGTCGATGTCCCTTATCCCGAGCAGATAGAGTCCGCGGCAGCATTTCTCGCTGACGGAGGGGAGCCTCCTCAGCTTCCCAACGACGGTCCTCTCCTCATCTCCCATGGGCGGCATGTCGCCGCCGGTACCGCAGGCCGATTCGTCCATACGCATCCATCGCATGATGTCTATTTATATGCGCACTCGGTCCTGTCGATCGGATGACGGGACCCGGAGGGATCTATCATGACTGACGGACAGGCGGAGAGATGGGACGAGCTCTACAGGGGACAGGGGCGCCAGTGGCGCGGGGTCACCGACATCTCGGGTCTCGGACTCGAACCGGGGTCCCGCGTGCTGGAGGTGGGGTGCGGGAACGGGAAGACCCTGGCGGCATTGAAGGAGGCCGGATTCTCCGCAGTGGGCGTCGATTTCTCGCAGGAGGCCGTCGGCGCATGCCGCAGGCTGTTCCCGGATACGGACGTGGTATGCGGCGTTCTTCTTTCTCTTCCGTTCGGTGACGGCTCCTTCGACTGCGTCATCCTGTTCCACGTCCTGGAGAACATAGCGGCGGAGGATATGGACACGGCCGTGTCGGAGATACGCCGCGTCCTCAGACCCGGAGGGAAGGCGTACGTCCGTACGTTCGCGTCCGGGGACATGCGTTCCGAGAAGGGTGAGAGGATATCCGATGACACCGTGATCCGCGGGAACGGGATAAGGTACCGCTACTACTCGGAGGATTCGCTGACATCCGCGTTCCGTACGGCTTATGCGGACCATGTCCGCACGGTGACCGAGAGCACGCGTTTCGGCACCGTCCGTTCCAGGGTGGAGGCGGTGTTCACATTCCGCTGACGGCGCCCCTTCGTAAATCTTAAAAGATGATTCCGTGTAGAGGGACGCATGAGATGCCCCAAATGTGGTAAGGAGAATGAAGAAGGGGCGATATTCTGCGAGAACTGCGATTGGAAGCTCAACATGAAGTATGGCGGCGAGAGGATGGCCGTCAATTCCGTGTACTTCGCCTTCGCCGCAGTGGGTCTCGGTATCGCCGCGCTTGTCACCGCGTTCCTCGTGAAGGCCCCCATCGCGGCCGTCGTATGCGGAGCGATCGGTATGTTCCTCGGAGGGTACACGCAGTCCTTCGTGAGGATAACCGGCATGGAGGGCGACATCCGCACCAAGCTCGTCGTGCTCGCGATCGTCGGTCTCCTGATGTCCGTCATCGGATTCGTCTACGGATTCGCCAACCTCTCCTTCTGAGGTGATCGCACGGCCATATACCGCGGCAAGTACATCCTCCAGGGCCTGGACGAGATCCCGCCCGAGATGGAGAAGGACCTGGATCTCGCGTACGACCTGTGCAGCGAGCTGAAGGCCACGTCACCCTGCGCCATGTGCGGGAGGTGCTGCCATCAGCCCTTCATAACCGTACGCGACGAGGAGGTCGAGCGCGTGGCCAACGCCGCGGGTATGGAGATCTACGATTTCGTCATGGAGCATCTGTACCGCGAGGACGACAGGTGGCTGTTCAAGGTCACGGACCCCTGCGCGTTCCTCGGGGAGGACAACAGGTGCAGGATATGGAAGGACAGACCCGAGATCTGTGACGAGTTCCCGTACATGGTGTCGATGTTCATGGGGAGGGTGTATCTCGCGATAACCCATCCCGATCACGACATCATGGGGGATCTGGAGTACATGGACGACACCTGGCCGTGCACTCCCGTGATAAAATCCAACATCGGAAGGATGATCGACGAGGCCAGACGCAAGCGTCAGGCCAGGTCGTGCTCTGATATGTGAGCCTTGAACGCCTCGGCGTACAATGAGGGCTTGATTATGTGTCCGACGTTCTCGATCCTGAGGACCTTGCATCCCGGGATCCTGTCGGATATGTAATCCCCGAGCTTCGGTTCCACCATTATGTCGCTGAGACCGTGGACCGACAGTGTCGGTACTGATATCTTCGACACCCTGTCCCTGGTGTCGAACTCGTCCAATGCGCCCATCTGCATCTTGCACCCTTTCGCATTGAGGGTGTCCAGGGACCTGAGCGTCCTGCCCTTGGCCTCCAGTCCGGAGAAGAAGTCCTCGGTGAAGCAGAACGCGTTGGTCATCATGCTGATGTACTCCGCGCTTGCACCGGCGACGGCGCAGTCGCATATGCCGTTCATGAAGTAGCTGGAACGTGCGGGACGGTAGGGGTATGCCGATACCAGCGTGAGGGATCTCAGGCGCTCGGGGTGCTGTATCGCGAACTCCTGCGCGATGTGCCCTCCCATGGACCATCCGAGCACGTGCGCCCTGTAGATACCGAGGTGGTCGAAGAGTGCGAGCGTGTCGTCCACGAAATCCTGGCAGCGGATCCTGTCGTCATGGAACACCGTCCTTCCGGCGCCCCTGTTGTCGAAGACGACGACCCTGTGCTTCTCCGCCAGCTCCGGTATGAGGGCCTTGAAGAAAGTGGTGTCTCCGCTGAAACCGGTAATCAGTACGACCGGGGTGCCCTCCCCCGATTCCTCATAATACATGCTTATCCCGTTTATGTCGGCAAACGGCATCTTCTCACCTATGTCCGACCCATTTTCATTGTTTACTTAAAACATTCTCCCCTGTCTGCCATTTTGAGTGGTTAGACGTAACAATGGGTCCCGATAATCAGTAAAGCTTATACGTTAGCTGATAAAATCGAGGCCGTACCCAATAAAACGGGTATGAGAGGTATAAGAAAATGACCGAAGGAAAGCTCGGAGCAAGGATTAGAAAATACAGGGAACAACTCGGATTGAGCCAGGAGCAGCTTGCAGTCAACGCGGGACTTGACGCAGGGTTCGTGGCGGATGTAGAGAACGACCTTGTGTATCCCCCCATCGGGAACATCATCAGGCTCTCCAGGGCGCTCGGTCAGAGGGTCGGGACGTTCATGGACGACCAGTTCAGCCCAGACCCCATCATCACCAGGTCCGGTGCCGTGGAGGAGGAGACCGCATCCCACAGGGGTGCTAAGGGACACTACCACTACTACCCTCTGGGAAAGGGTAAGTCCGACAGGCACATGGAGCCTCTCTTCATCAGGATCGAGGAGGACGAGTCCAAGGAGATGTCCTCCCACGAGGGAGAGGAGTTCATCATCGTGATCTCCGGTAAGGTATTGATCAAGTACGGAAAGATGGAGGAGACCCTGAACGCGGGAGACACCGTGTACTACAACTCCGTGGTCCCCCACTTCATCGGAGCCGTCGACGGGCCCGCAGAGATCTACGCGGTCCTGTACGTACCCCTGTGAGGTATGAAGATGGTCTGCGTACCAAGGAAGGAATTCACCAGCAACGAGAGGTTGGGAGACCTCTTGGACAAGTGCATCAGGAACCACCCCGACAACGACGCCATCGTCTACGTGGACCGTGACCTCAGGCTCTCCTGGAGGGAGTGGGGTATCGCGGTCGACCAAGTGGCCAAGGGTCTGATGGCCATGGGTGTCAACAAGGGCGACAAGGTGGCCGTGTGGGCCACCAACGTCCCGGACTGGATCACCCTCATGTTCGCCACGGCGAAGATCGGGGCCATCCTCCTCACCATCAACACCAACTACCAGGAAGCGGAGCTGGATTACGTGCTCAGGCAGTCCGATATGGAGTACCTGTTCCTGATCAACGGTGTCCGCGACACCGATTACGTGAAGATCGTGTACAACCTGATCCCGGAGCTGAAGACTCAGCCCAGGGAGAGCCTCCACAGCGAGAAGTACCCCCACCTGAGGAAGGTCTGCTTCCTCGGACCCGAGAAGCACCGCGGTATGTACTCCATGTCCGAGGTCAGGTCCCTGGCCATCCAGATCGGCGACGACGAGTACAAGGAGAGGCAGGATTCCGTCGACGTGCACGACGTCACCATGATGCAGTACACGTCCGGTACCACCGGATTCCCCAAGGGCGTCATGCTGACGCATTACAACATAGCCAACGACGGTTACTGGCTGGGGGCCAACATGAACTACGGACCCACCGACAGGCTCTGCCTCAACGTCCCGCTGTTCCACTGCTTCGGCTGCGTCCTCGGAGTCATGGCATGCATCAACCACGGTGTCACCATGGTGTTCTGCGAGGTCTTCGACCCCGTGAAGGTCATGACGTCCATCGAGACCGAGCGCTGCACGTCGGTGTACGGTGTCCCCACGATGTTCATCGCCATCCTGGAGCACAAACTGTTCAGCAAGTTCGACTTCTCCTCGCTGAGGACCGGTATCATGGCCGGTTCCCCGTGTCCCATCAAGGCCATGGAGGAGGTCGTCGACAAGATGAACATGAAGGAGATCACCATCGTCTACGGACTCACCGAGGCATCCCCCGGAATGACCCAGACCACATACGACGAGCCCTCCATCGAGAAGAAATGCTCCTCGGTCGGAAAGAAGCTCCAGGGAGTCGACACCGTCATCCTGGATCCCGAGACCTACGAGCCCTGCCCGCCCGGCAAGATCGGAGAGTTCTGCTGCAAGGGATACAACGTCATGAAGGGATACTACAAGATGCCCGAGGAGACCGCCAAGATCATCGACAAGAACGGATACCTCCACTCGGGAGACCTGGGATACATGGACGAGGATGGATACTTCTACGTCACCGGAAGGATCAAGGACATGATCATCCGCGGAGGGGAGAACATCTACCCGAAGGAGGTGGAGGACTTCCTCTACACCTGCCCCGGAATCAGCGACGTCCAGGTCGTCGGTGTCCCCAGCAAGAAGTACGGCGAGCAGCCGGGAGCGTTCATCATCAAGAAGAAGGATGCGGACCCCACCGAGCAGGACGTCCTGGACTTCTGCAAGGGACAGATCGCCTGGTACAAGACCCCCAAGTACATCGCCTTCGTGGACCAGTTCCCGCTCAACGCGGCAGGTAAGATCATGAAGTACAAGCTGAGGGAGCAGGCACACGAGCTCTGGCCGGATGCGTGATACCGTGGCTAAGGTAGTTGCATTCAACTGCAGTCCCAGGAAGGACGGCAACACCGCGCACATGATCCGTGCGGTGTTGGACGTCCTCGAATCCGAAGGAATCGAGACCGAGATGGTGCAGGTCGGGGGCAACGTGCTCCGCGGATGCACCGTCTGCGGTGCGTGCAAGCGCAACAAGGACATGAGGTGCGTCTTCGGAGAGGACGGCATCGACGGCTATGTGCAGAGGATGCTGGACGCGGACGGGATCATCATCGGTTCCCCCACGTACTACTCCGATATGACGCCCGAGTGCAAGGCGCTCATCGACAGGTGCGGTTCGGTGTTGGGTTCCGCAGGCAAGCCTCTGAGCAGGAAGGTCGGTGCCGCGGTCTCCGCGGTCAGACGTGCTGGCGGCATCAACACCATCGACAGCATCCAGCACTTCTTCACCATCAACGAGATGTACATAGCCAGTTCCTCGTATTGGAACATGAGTCTCTCCAGGGACCTGGGCGATTTCGAGAAGGATGAGGAAGGCGTCAGGACCATGCGCAAGCTGGGCGAGAACATGGCCTACCTCCTGAAGAGACTTCAGTGAGGACATCCTCTGCCGGTGCCCATAGGTGCGGGCACCGGTGTTTTTATCTTCATATCGACGGACCTCCCGGTACTGTGCCGGGATGTATTCTCCCGTGACATGTGTACGACCGACCGTCACGTATCGGATCCCGGGACATGTAGCGGACAGGATGCCGATCCTGATCGGCGGGGGATCCCCGCCCCATCCTCTCAGACACTGCGCCTTCTCTCGACGGCGGACAGTGCGAGGATGATCAGGATGGCCGCGATCGCGGCCAGGACCGGCATCGGGAACCCTTCCTTCACGGGTTCTCCTTCGTACATCACCGCATAGACGGAGAAGTGGTCCGTGGAGAACGTCACGTATCCGTCCGAGTATGTGCATGAAATCCTTTCCATGGTCCCGTCGTCCGCGATGTAGTATACGGCGACCTCGTCGCTATCATATCCGGTCGGCAGGTCGTACGGGAGGGTCACCGTGACGGTACCTCCGAACGTCCTGTTGGGGCCGAAGGAGATGTTGTACGCCACATTGCCTTCGACCGCATCCCTGACCTCCTGGGTCATGTCCTTCGGATCCATGACGGACAGTCTCAGGGTGGCCTCGGACGTGCTCAGGCCTCTGAGGGTATCGTTGTCGAACACCACCACGGCGTAGCCGACGGAGGCGGTCATGGTGACGGACGGATCGTTCTCCGCCTTCCTCACGACATCGGACATCGTATCGGATGTGAATGCGGCACTGTCCTCGTCCACGTTGACCGTGAGGCCGGTGCCGTCATCCGCGACGGTCGCCGTTGTGACGAAGACCGCGGTGAAGGTCATGTCGCCGTCGGCGACCATACCGTCGGTGTAGCCGTCCCATCCGGAGAATGTGTGGACGTAACGTACGTCGGTCTCCTTGGACGGGGTGCCGGAAGGCAGGACTATCTCCTCCCCGTCAACGATATTGTATTCGAAGAACACGGTCCCTTCGGATATGAATTTCACATGGGCCTTGTAGACCGCCTTCACCGTCCTGTCGGTGAGGTCCAGGGTGTACTCCTCCCAGGATGCGGTGCGTCCTTCCGTTCCGGTTATCGGTGGTTCATCGATCGAGGTGTCCCTCACGGTGTATGTGACCTCGGTCCGTACGGTGCCGTCGTCGAAGGTTATGGTGTAGACGACGATATTATAGACGTATATGACCACGTTCTTCGACTCGTCATCGGATATGCATATCCTGACCGTCTCGGTCGGTGCCCTGTAGCCTGCGACATCCTTGATCGGCGCATCGACCGTCGAACCGTAGTCGGCCGTGGTGTTGACCGGATCGGAGATGAGCTTCATGTCATCATCGACATATATCACGGCATAGGAGTAATTGTTCACCGTCGAGATGGCGGAGAACGTCACATCGAAGGTACCCAGAACGAACTTTCCGTCGATGACCTCGATATCATTGGTGGACCATCCGGTAACGGTGTGACCTGTTTCCTCATACGCCTTGCGGACGGTCACCTCCGTACCGTAGTCGAAGGTGTCCGTCAGGAAGGTCTCGCCGTTCAGGATATAGATCACATGGTATTGGTTGACGGTCGATACGGCATCGAATATGACGTCGGTCGCCCCGAGGACGAACTTCCCGTCGGTGACCTTGACATCGTCGGTGGACCATCCGGTAACGGTGTGACCCGTTTCTTCATATGATTCGCGGACGGTCACCTCCGTACGATAATCATATTCGTCGGTGAAGACCGTCTCGCCGTTGACCCTGTAGACCACGTTGTACTGGCTTATGGTGTAGCGGTACGTCGCCATGTTCAGGAACTCGTTGTCGGTCATCGTGATCTTGATCACATCGGCCGGTGCGGTGTATCCGACGATGTCCTTCATCGGTGCATCGACCGTCGAACCGTAATCCGCCGTACCGTGGAAGGATTCGGCCAATGTGAGGTTATCCGCATCGACGTAGTGGACGATGTATATGAATTGGCCGACGGATGAGGATGCGGTGAAGACGACGTCATGTGTGCCGATGGTGAACTTGTTGTCGGTTACCTCCGCATCATTGGTGGACCATCCGGTCACGTCGTAACCGGTCTTCTCGTACGTTCCGCGGACGGTAACCTCCGTACCGTAGTCGAAGGTGTCAGTGAAGACAGTCTCGCCGTCGACCCTGTAGATCACATCGTATTGGTCCCAGGCGTATATCGCATACAGTGTGGTATCGGATGTGATGTGGAGGGGCATCTCCAATACATCCCCGTCGGAAGAGTAGGACCACCCGACGAAATGCTTGTTGGCCGGAGGCTCGTATCCGTATTCGGGATCGAGATCGTCCTCCACGGTGGCGGTGGTGTTCTCCTTGAGACCGGTGCCGTCGTTGGCCTCGATGACGACTTCATACACTATGGGGGTCATTATCGCATCGACGAGGGCGTCCGTACCGTCCTTCAGCGTGAATTCGGGCCAGGACATCGTGTAGCCGGGGACGTCGACGGGTCCGGGACATTCGACGGAACCGTCCCCGTCGGCGTACGGGATCCTGTAGACCGTCTCGCCGAGTACCCTGAATATGACGTGATTGGTATTCTTCTTCACCATCCTGTCGTATGTGCCGGTGAAGATGTATCCGCACAGGTTGTCCGCGGAGCCCTCCAGTACGGTGGTCCCGTCGCTGTCGTAGAAGCCGATCCCTTCGAACACGCCGGTGCCCATCTCGGGATCCTCGCACCCCAGGGTGATCCTCTTCAGCCCGGTGCATTCGGAGAACGCGTATTGTCCGATATTGGTGACACTGTTCGGGATGTACAGGTTCTCCAATCCCGTGCATCCGAAGAACGCGTATTGTTCGACACGGGTGACGCCGTTAGGGATGTACAGTTCCTTCAGACCCGTGCATCCGAGTAACGCGCTGTTGTTGATCGATGTGAGCGTATCGGGGAGGGACAGGGTCGTGATGGCCGTACAATTGAGGAACATGTTGGCTCCGATGGATGTGACCCCGTCCTCGATGATGACCTCTTTGAGTACGTTCCTACTGCATTGCCAGGGGGTGAT
>JBJEZZ010000062.1:0-2397 GCA_051887655.1 Candidatus Methanomethylophilaceae archaeon
TACATCTGTGGAATACCATTAAACCGATGGATGTGACACTGTCAGGTATGGTGACGGATGTGAGCGATGTGCATTCATAGAATGCTGCAGTGTTTATGGATGTGACGGTATTTGGTATGGTGACGGATGTGAGCGATGTGCATTCATAGAATGCCGAAGAACCTATGGATGTGACACCATCCTCCAGCACCACCGATTTTATCTCGGTTATGAACGTATACCAGGGGATGCTTGTGGACCGATAGTCGTACATAGGTCCGGTCCCCGAGATCACGAGCGTGGAATCGTCCAACACCCAGGTCAGATCGTCCCCGCATTTTCCGCCGTCGGAACCGTCCTCCGCATCGGAAACGATCGACGATGAAAGACAGAAGGCCATCAGAACAGCTACTGACGCCAACATGATCAATACCATGACGGAATTGGATGGATGGCGGCGTCCATCATCCGCATCCTTGACAGAATGACTTAACATATGTTACAATCGCGATTGTGACTATTAATAAATTGCACGGACCGTACGGCGGCCCGGATGTGACAGTATGGAAAACCGTGCGACTGGATATCCGCTCCGCGGAGGAAGGGGACGGACCGCCGAGAGGAACGGCGGCCCGCCCCGTGATCCGCATGATGCGGATCCGGTGTTTGTGAACGGTTCACTCCTTCTCGGCGGACTTCTCGGCGTACATCCTCTCGAGGGCCCTGTAATCGACCTTGGCCACCTTGGTCCTCGGAAGGGTATCTATGAACTCGAACTCCCTGGGGAGTGCATACCTGGCTATACGCTCCCTGCAGTACGATTTGAGCTTGTCCTTGGTCTCCTGTGTCGCGGGGACGCCGTCGTTGAGGACCACATAGGCCACGACCCTGTTCCCTCTGATCTCGTCCGGTACGCCTATGACGCAGGATGCATCCACATCGGGATGCGTATCGAGGATGTTCTCGACCTGACTCGGGTACACGTTGTAACCGGAGGTGATGATCATCCTCTTGATCCTCTGTTTGAAGTAGATGAATCCGTCCTCGTCCATGTATCCGATGTCGCCGGTATGGAGCCATGTGAGACCGTCGCTGTGCTTGCGGAGGACGTTGGCGGTCTCCTCGGGATTCTTGTAGTATCCGTTCATGACCGCGGGCGCGGAGATGCACATCTCTCCGTCCTCTCCGTAGGGGACGCGCTCCTCGGTACCGGGCTTGACGATCTTGTACATGACGTTGGGCATGGGGATACCGACGGAACCGGGACGCTGCTCGTTCTTGGGGGTGATGGTCGTGGCGGTGAGACATTCGGTACATCCGAATCCCTCCCTTACGAACGTGGTGCACTTGTGCTCCTTGAGGAACGCATCCATCCTCTCCTTCGCCTCGATCGGGAGCGTGTCGCCTCCGCAGAAGATACCTTTGAGACAGGAGAGATCGGCGTTCTGCAGCCACTTGCTCCTGATCATGTGCTCGTACAGTGTCGGCACTCCGGCGATGAACGCGGGGCGCATCTTGACGATGAGCTTGGAATACGAATCCGGCGTGAAACGGGGGACGAGGATGCATGTGTATCCTACCGCGAACGGCAGATG
The DNA here is from genome assembly GCA_051887655.1 of Candidatus Methanomethylophilaceae archaeon. Lineage (GTDB taxonomy): Archaea > Thermoplasmatota > Thermoplasmata > Methanomassiliicoccales > Methanomethylophilaceae > SIG5. Next base: position 1,575 of record JBJEZZ010000062.1, read on the forward strand.
TACGCAAGCACAGAGTCCGAAACCGTGGAAGATGGGCATGACGGCCATCATGACCGTACCGTCGTGGATGACCTGGGAGAGCTCCACCATCCCGAATGCGGTGGACGTGAAATTCATGCTGGAGAGCATGGCACCCTTGTTGAGCCCGGTGGTACCTCCGGTGTAGAGCATGACCGCATCGTCGTAACATGTCCTGGTCGATACGGGTTCCTCGATACCGGACAGGTCCGACTTCCAGAGTTCGGACCAGACGATGATCCCGTTCTTGCTCTTGTCCACCTTGGGATCCTTCCTGCCGTCCAGGAAGTGCTTGTACATGAATCCCTTCACCGGCGACAGCGCATCGGTCATGGACGAGACGATGATCTTCTCCAGCATCATCCCCGGGACGATGTCCGGGAAGTTGAGATAGAACATGTCCAATGTAATGGCCACCTTACAGTCGGAGTTGTCTACGTAGAAGTCGATCTCCCCTTTTGCGGACAGGGGGTGGATCATCACCACGATACCGCCTATCTTGCTGATCGCATAGAACGCCGTCACCGCCTGGGGGCAGTTGGGCATGCAGATCAGTACATGGTCGCCCTGCTCGACGCCGATCTTCCTGAGACAGAGTGCGAAGTGGTCGATGTCGGACAGGAACTTGGAATATTTCACCTTGGCACCCATGAACTCGTATGCCACGTTCTCTGGTACTCTCTCTGCACTCTTCTTAACGGATTGGTAGAGTGTGTCTTCAGGATAGTCAACATGTTTCGGCACATCGCCATAATGATTGAGCCAGGGCATCTGCTCCAACGGTAACGGGAATTCGTAAGCCATC